>JALYIM010000025.1 GCA_030775785.1 Acidobacteriota bacterium | reverse complement strand
GTATATAACTAGCACCACCACGGCTCCGACAACGGCCACGAACATACTGTATAGGTTCAATCCGGTGACACCGTGGGCTCCAAACATACTGAAAAGGTAGCCTCCCACCACGGCGCCGACAATTCCTAACACGATGTCGAGAAGCACGCCTTCGCCGGTTTTGTTGACCAACTTACTCCCCACAAAACCAGCGATCAATCCCAAAACTATCCAAGCTAGAAACGACATGTCCGACTCCTCCTTTTATTAGTAAGCGGGACGAGCATATCACGCTGGACTTCGTATTCATGCACTACAACTTTTGCAGATGTTCACAAGTCACTGAGAGGTGCGCCTGCTATGTTTCGGGTGAAGGCGGTGTCTCAAAATGTTGTGGCCCCGCAGCGGACCCAACTGCGACCTAAACGCTGGGTCGCCACGGAAACGTGCGGGGCATAGCCTTCAAACGCTAATTGCCCCGCAAAACAAACTTCCGTCCCCATAGTAGTAGCACAACACTTTCGCGCAAAAGAAAACACTCATGTCACAAAACTCGAAAACTCCTGTAAGAGTTACAAAACCACAACCTCCAACTCTCATCCAAAAACCCAAAACTTGTCCTCCGTGTACTCAAAAAAAGCCGAACCTGGCTTAAAGGTAAGAGCTGTTGGATTGAATGGGAACGTAAAAGGCCGTCGAGTCCTTCCGAGGTCGTGAAGGACTCCGCGGCCTAAACTTTATTTACAACCATTCTAACGGCTTCTCCTTCCAGCATACTTTTCCCTAGGTCGAATTCCATTTCCGTAGTATCGATTCGAATATGCGAACAGTCTTATATTGTCGCGTCAGCACAAAAGACCAAAGTTGCGACTTACAACTACGCGACCTTCGCGGATACTGCACGGCGCGCGGATTCGAAGTTACGCCGACGCTGGGCAAGGCGGAATCTGTGCACTGGATGAGTGATGGTATGCGGATTCAAGGCTGGCTTTTGTATCCGCAGCATTTTTCACCTGATCGCAAATATCCTCTGATAGTTTCGGTCCATGGGGGTCCGGCTGCAGCGGCCCTCGCGCACTGGCCGGCAGCATTCGACAACATCGGCTTGCTATCCAGTCTCGGCTACTTCGTCCTGTATCCAAATCCTCGCGGGAGTTTCGGACAGGGGGAGCTCTTTACTCAGGGCAACGTGAAGAATCTGGGATACGGGGACCTTCGCGATATAGAAGCCGGGGTGAAATACGTCAGCATGAACATGCCCGTCGACCCTGCTCGAATAGGCATCACAGGCTGGAGCTATGGCGGTTTCATGGCGATGTGGGCCATCACTCAAACTGATATGTTCCATGCTTCAGTAGCGGGGCCTGGCGTATCCGATTGGGAGAGCTACTACGGTCAGACAGATGTAGAGAAATGGTTAATCCCGTATTTTGGGAGTTCCGCTTATGACGATCCGGCAGTCTATGCTAAAAGTTCTCCGGTTCGATTCATCAAGAACGCGCGGGCGCCGACCCTTCTATACGTGGGCAATCAGGATTCGATATGCCCGGCACCACAATCTTTTCAATTGTGGCGTGCTCTAAAGCATCAAGGCATCGAGACAAAATTGCTTTTTTACGCGAATGAAGGACATGGGATCACCCAACCTGCAGATCAGCGCGATGTGACGAAAGAGACGGTTAGGTGGTTTGACGAACACCTGCCGTCTCTCTCTCCGATGAACCAGTAGGAGAATAGGTCCGGAATCGTGTAATCCAGCTTCCAGACCGTCCGATGGCGAGACTTTGATGGCAAGAAGCAGACGCTTATCTTCCCTGCATCGCGCTGATGCTGAAGCAATCCATCTTCCTGCATTGGATGATTGACGTTAACGCCGCGTACTCTTTTCCAAAGCAGACGCCGCCCGTTCAGAATGCCGCGAAGGAAAAAAGCTGGGACGGGGGTGGGTAGATAATCCTAACGAATTCTCTACAGAAACCGCTGGGGTGATATCTTCGCGCCGTAAAACCTTGGTAGCTAGCGTGGCAGGGGCTTTCGCGGCAATTGCTCTGTTTATCGCAATTCATTGGCGGCATGATTGGTCTGATCCAATGGCATAAATGACCCGCAGGACTCCACCGAGCCAAAGTCGTCTAATTTTACGGAACGCTGATTAGAGGATGTCGTTCATTCGGGCGACAGCCCGTTTACCGTTAGCATGTCCACCAGCGACGTTCTCCCTAATCCCAATCCTGCAAGGGGAGCATCCTTTCCCACGGCCAATGTGAGGCGCCCTCGTTGATACTCTATCTAGGGCTTATTCGGTGCTATAAGTCGAGCACTAAGGCAGCTAGCCGTCCCTACTGTGTCGTACAAAATCGCGTCTGCAGACCGTCCTTTACTGTTCCGCACCGAGGCACAAAGGTACGGTGGACCGACTGCATAACCCGCGAAATTTATTTGCGAGCGAGCGAGACAAACGCTAGGCCAGAGGGTTCTCAGATAGGTATTCGCAAGATGGACAAATTATCGGAGATTTATGAAGATACCGACGTTGTTGACAAAGGTTTCCGCAGCAGCACTGGCGGTTAGTGTGGCCCTGCTCAGCAGCTTTACGATCACGCGGAGCCGGGTTGGAGATAAAGCAAGGCGTACTCTTGCGTGGCGAGCGAAGGTAAGTCCGCGTGATTTCGATCTCGAAAGGGAACTGCCCCCGGAAATTGACTGGCTGTAATTTTCATGGCGGAAGAATGCAATGTTCTTACGGGTGACTTATAAAGCTCATTTACCTATGCTACGTCGCAATATTTCTGGCTGGGGCTCGCTGGGCATCCAAGCGCAGCTTCTTAGAGCTGCCCGATCTAGTGGCGCAACTTCGCCTTTCCGGTGCCATTAAATTCACGGTACGCGATCCTTCGCAGCCCATGGGACAAATTCCTTGCATTAGAAGGCCAGCTTTCTTATTACTTAGTCTGGGTTCGTGCGGATAGCGGAGACACAACCCAATTCATATTTTTTTAATTATGCGACAACGCGGCAATCCGTGAGGTATTCTCAGCCCGCGATTCCAGCCCGTGATTGGTGTGTCTTACACGTAGTTGCAAGTACCTAGCAGTTCCGCCGGAACATGGAAGTTGTTGTAAGTAGTGTTAAAGCGAACCTTGACACGGTAGAGGTCAGGAGTTCGAGTCTCCTCGTGCCTACCATATTCTTTAATTACTTCCGCGTAGGTCGCCAAGAATCCCGTACCGCTCTCCGTACCGCTGAAACTAAATCTGCTCTCGGGTGCATCGCACTACTTCCGGTACGGCGACTTTCACCGGACTATCCCTCCGTGGAAGGCGGGATAGCTTTCGGATCGCCGAGCAACCGCCCAGTATCTGCCTGTTCCGGAGTTGTGAGTGTCCTTAGATCAATGTTGCAAGGGCATAAGATCCACTCTGCGCGTCCGGCGAGTAGACAGACGATCTTGTCGTATTTGTGTCTGTGAAGTCGGGGCCAGTTGCGCGATGACTAGAAAGAATGGTTTGTCCGTCCGAGAACTCGACCGAAAGCTCCCGAACTCACTCGGCGCCTGCAGCGATTAAGACCATGCCGAACTGGAGGTGGCGCGATCCAGCCCGCGCGAGCCAAGAAAAAGCGCATCCTCCGTTTTTGCCGATCCAAACAAGAAAAGGTCTTAATAGCTCTCTTTTCCGGCGAGCTCAGGCCACCTCAAACCGATCATGATCCATCACCTTGATCCACGCCGCCACGAAGTCTTTCACAAACTTCTCCTTGGAGTCCATGCAGGCATAGACTTCTGCGAGGGCACGCAGCTGCGAGTGCGAGCCGAAGATCAGGTCGACGCGGGTGCAAGTCCACTTGACCTGGTTCGTCTTGCGGTCGCGTCCTTCGTACACCTCGCCAGAGCCATTGGAGTGATTGGACGGCTGCCATTGCGTGCTCATGTCGAGAAGGTTGACGAAGAAGTCGTTGGTCAGCGTGCCGGGCTTGCTGGTGAAGACGCCATGTTTGGAATTTCCGGTGTTTGCCCCGAGAACGCGCAGACCACCGACGAGGACCGTCATCTCAGGCGCGGTCAGCTTCAGCAATTGCGCCTTATCCACCAGCAGCTCCTCAGCCGACAGCGGCTGCTTGCCCTGCAAATAGTTGCGGAATCCATCTGCTTTTGGTTCGAGCGGTACAAAGGACTCCACATCAGTTTGCTCCTGCGACGCGTCCATGCGCCCCGGCTGGAAGGGGATCTTCACGTCGGTTCCGGCGTCTTTCGCGGCTTTCTCGATCGCCGCATCGCCGCCGAGAACGATTAGATCCGCTAGCGAGACTTTCTTCCCATCAGACGCAGAAGCATTGAACTCGTTCTGGATTGCTTCCAGTTTCGCCAGCACCCTCTCCAATTCCGTGGGTTGGTTAACCTCCCAGAATCTTTGCGGTACGAGGCGAACGCGCGCGCCGTTGGCTCCGCCGCGCTTATCTGAGCCGCGGAAAGTCGACGCCGACGCCCAAGCCGTCGAGACCAGCTGGGAAACGGACAGGCCTGACGTGAGGATTTTCGCCTTCAGAGCAGCAATGTCCTCCTCCCCGATCAGCGGATGATCCACAGCCGGGATCGGGTCTTGCCAGGGCAGCGGCTCCTTCGGGACCAGCGGACCGAGATAACGGACGATCGGGCCCATGTCGCGGTGCGTCAGCTTGAACCACGCCCGCGCAAACGCGTCTGCGAGCTGATCGGGATTCTCGTAGAAGCGCCTTGAGATCTTTTCGTAAACAGGGTCGAGCCGCAAGGCGAGGTCAGTGGTCAGCATGGATGGCGCGCGACGCTTTGACGGGTCGAACGGATCCGGCACCGTGCCGGAG
>JALYIM010000024.1 GCA_030775785.1 Acidobacteriota bacterium | reverse complement strand
CGCTACAGGGGGACCAAGCGCTCGATTACGATCCACAACCCAAGGGAATCCTCAGCGCGAGGGAAGCGGTTGTACGGTATTACAGCGAGCAGCATTCCGGACTGGAGCTCGATCCGGAGTCAGTGGTTCTCACCACCAGCACGAGTGAGGCTTACTCCTACATTTTCCGATTGCTGTGCAATCCGGGTGACGAAGTTCTGATCGCCAAGCCGAGCTATCCTCTATTCGACTTCCTTGCAGACCTGCAAGACGTGAAACTGGTCCCTTACACGCTGATTTACGATCACGGATGGCAAATTGATTTTCCGTCACTGAGTGGTTCCGTGACCTCGCGCACGCGTGCGGCTGTGCTTGTTCATCCCAACAATCCAACTGGTTCGCACGTCAGCGCCACGGAGCGGGACTTGTTGAACGGCTTTTGCCGTGAACGCGGGCTGGCGCTCATCGTGGATGAAGTATTTCTGGACTATCCCCACAATGGCGAAATTCGCCCTACCTTCGCCGCCAACCAGGAGGTCCTGACGTTCACGCTAAGCGGGTTGTCGAAAATTTCGGCTCTGCCTCAGATGAAGGCAGCGTGGCTGATCGTGAGCGGACCAACAGCAACGCAGCGGATGGCGTTGGAGCGTTTGGAGATGATTGCCGACACTTTCCTTTCTATGAGCGCTCCCATTCAGTTGGCGTTGCCAACTTTGCTCAATTACCGGAGGAATATCCAGCCGGCTTTAATGGAGCGGGTCTCGCATAATTTACGTGTGCTCGATCATCAGATCCTGTCGCAGAAAAGTTGCACATGCTTAGACGTTCAAGCGGGATGGTATGCCGTACTCCGCATACCGGCGATCCAATCGGATGAGGAAACCGCGATCGAGATCTTGCGCAAGCAATCGGTGCTTGTGCATCCCGGACATTTTTTTGATTTTCCGAATGATGGATTTTTAATTCTCAGCCTTATCACCCCACCCGAGCAATTTAAAGAGGGAATCAGGCGAGTGCTGGCATTGCTCAACAGATGAATTCGTAAGGTCAGATCGCCTGCTCTACCTACTTCTTTACCAGGAAAGGATTGCTTGCGCGTTCTTGTCCGATTGTAGTCTGGGGGCCATGGCCGGGAATTACTACCGTCGCGTCGGGCAGTGCCATCACCGTTTCGTGCAACGAATTAATGATTTGCTCGAAAGAGCCGCCGGGAAGATCAGTGCGGCCGATGCTTCCCGCGAACAGAGTATCGCCCGCAATCAATTTCTTTTCCGCTTCGAAGTAGAGGCAGACGCTCCCTTCAGTGTGGCCGGGGGTATGCAGCACGGTTGCTTGGAGGTTGCCCGCAGTGATCACATCCGCCTGGCTGATGCTACGATCTATTTCGACGTGCCCGGGGGATTGCATGCCGATCCACGCCGCCTGCATGTCCAGCATCTTGATCAGAGCATAATCGCTTTGGTTTAACAATATGGGAGCGCCGGTCGCGCGGCGAAGTTTCATTGCACCGCCGACGTGATCTATATGCGCGTGTGTAATTACGATCTGCTTTACGGTGAGATTGTGTTTGCGAACGAGAGCGAGGACGTCATCAATATCATCTCCCGGATCAATGACCATCGCTTCGCGCGTGTTCTCGTCCCCAATGAGAGAGCAATTGCACTGCAGCGGTCCCACGGGAAGAATTTCGTGAATCATGATGAGAAATTGGCGCCCGGCCACAATTCGAATATTCGATCCAGCGTCGAGATTATTTCTTAACGGGGGTCGAAGCAGGCGCAGGAGTCGAAGTGGATGCGGGCTTCGTCGTCGAGGTTGAAGATGAGTTTATCCCTTGCAACACGGAGTTCGTTCCCGATCTGCGCTGCGCGAGAATAGACAGCGAGATCGAAGTCACGATGAAAATGATCGCCGACCAGGTCGTCGCCCGGGACAAGGCGGTCGCTGCGCCACGGGGACCGAAAGCAGTTTGGCTGCCCTGTCCGCCGAAAGCGGCTGCGATGTCTCCGCTTTTGCCGCTCTGCAGCAGGACAACGATGATCAGGAAGAAACAAACAAAAACGTGGACGATGGTGAGAAGAATAATCATGAAGTTAACGGTTTGCCATTTCTTCGGGATATCAATCCCGGCATTAAACTAAATTATGGTGCGGAAGGGGGGATTTGAACCCCCACGCCTTTCGGCGCCACCCCCTCAAGATGGTGTGTCTGCCAGTTCCACCACTTCCGCAAATCTTGACACCCGCTGCAGTCTGGTGAATAACCCAATGACGGGAACGTGTATTTTAACACGCCCACCAGGATCGAACGCTTGCCTGAAGTAGCACATAGGTCTTGCTCCGGCCCTAGCTCTCTTTGAGTCGAATTTATTATGATGTCCCGATGGCTTTCCCGATCAAAGTCTGCAGTATTTGTTCAGAGGAATTTGAACTGAAGCCCGACAAGCCGGGTTTCGCTAACCGTTGTCCCGAGTGCAGCGCGGACGATGACCAGGAGCAAAAGCGTAGCGGAGACGCAGTCCACAAGGCCGACAGGGAAGCGAACGAGGCCCGCAGGGAAGCGATGCGCAACCTTCTTTACCGCAAAGACAGTTGAGCGAAAACAGTTCGATATCGCGAGGACCTAGTAGTTCACGATGGCCGCAAACGACTTTGGATCCAAGCTCGCGCCTCCGATGAGGGCGCCGTCAATTTCTGTTTCTGCCATTAAGGACACCGCGTTCTCCGGCTTTACCGACCCTCCGTACAAGATTCGCATGCTGGACGAAAATTCTTCGCCGAAGGCCTTTGCTGCTTCTGTACGAATTAACCGGTGCGCTTCCGAGGCCATCTGCGGAGTCGCGGTCTTGCCGGTTCCGATGGCCCAGACTGGCTCGTATGCGACCACGAGCTTGCCGGCTCTTTTTGCCGACATCGCGTGGAAAGCCCGAAGACACTGGCGTCGCAGGACATCTCCAGTCAGTCCGGCTTCACGCTCTTCCAATACTTCGCCCACACACACAATCGGAGTGAGGTCCGCCTCCAGCGCAGATTTCAGTTTTAGATTCACGGTGTCGTCGGTTTCGCCGAAGTATTGACGCCGTTCCGAGTGTCCGATGATCACGTGCGTACAGCCGGCAGCCATCAGCATCGAAGCTGAAATCTCGCCGGTGAATGCACCTTCCTTCTCCCAGTGCATATTCTGCCCGCCGATGGCGACTTGAGAATTCTCCGACGCCGCGACGGCGGCAGCAAGATTTACGAAGGGAGGACAAACTACAATTTCATTACGATTTTGTCCCGCTATCAGAGGGAGAAAAGTCTGAAAGAATTCGCGCGTCTGCGCCGGCGTTTTGTACATCTTCCAATTGGCAGCCATCAACTTCTTGCGGGCCATAGGCTAACAGTGATCTCC
>JALYIM010000023.1 GCA_030775785.1 Acidobacteriota bacterium | reverse complement strand
AGGCTTACCAAGAGGCCCTTACTGGAGGGAAGTTGGAAGCTGGGCTCACGACAATTGTCCAACGCCAGGCTGAAAGCGTAAAACGCGCTCACGACAAGGTTAGGTCGATGAGAGATCAATTGGCAGCATAAAATCAAATCGCGACTGTCCCTGAACGGGTTTACGGGCCGAGTTATTAAGGTAGTCATCGGACGATATTTATCTCGCGTTCGACTCGGCCATAGATCCGTTCGAGGATTCAAGAGTCTACATTGCGACGGCATTCCATGTTCGCCAGTATTCGCAAGATGGTTCTACAACATCCTTGACCGCATGCGGGGCAAGAACACAACATTGCAATTGATGGCGCCGCCACTTTGGGGCAACGACGTATGCCATCGGAGTTCGCACGATTCAAAATTCCTGCCCCTAAGCTTTTCTGCAGCTACCCCGTCGTGAGTGCTATCGCTCTTAACATTAGTCTCAGATTGCTTCTAGCTTTTGCTTCTAGCTTTTGCTTCTAGCTTTTGGCTTATGTGAGCGCTCTTCATGATTGCCGGAGCGGTTCAAATGCTCAGGAATTCCGGTGATAAGGCCTTGATAATCCGTGAGGCGGTCGCCCATGATAACCACGCCCTTGGAGGTGATTTCATATTCGCGGATATCCTTGCTATGGTTGCCACCGCGCATCTTGATAACCACCATGATCTTGCGAAGCTGGCCGGCGATGCATCCGTACCGAAGCCGGATAATGTCATCGGTGAGAAAGGAAATCGAGTAGGTACTGAACGGGAATTCTGTGAAAGACTCGTTCACCTCAACCGTGCTTAGAATCGTGACCCCGAACCCGGTCAAGGCAGTTATCATCAGATCGCGATGGATGATGCCTTGTTGATGTGCCTTCTCCTTTTGATGTGCCTTCTCTAGGGCCCGCGCGATTTCCGTTCAATATGGTCGGACTCGGAAAGTATCGCGCCATGCCCAATTTGGCGCGTGGGTGGGTTCAGGGAACGCCGCAAAGAAAAGGCGAGTACAACAAAAGCTGCGATCGCAGTTAGCGATGTTCGCAGGGCTGGCTGATAGGCATTCCTCGACACTCAGACTCGGTGGCCGTTTGGCGACGGCCTTTCTTTATTTGGTAAAGATCATAGTGAAATAAACGAGGGTAGCAAACTAAGTGCATTTACCGACGAGCATGAATTTGTAACCATCAGATGTCGGTGATTCATCCCCAGACTACTTGGTCAACGGCGTCAGTATTTCTCCCAGAAAATCGGGCACTTTGGTCCGCTCCAGATGAGGATTTCTTATTCCGTCATGGTAAAGGATGGAGAAGGTCTTGAAAAACTTCGCGTTCTCCACAAGCAAGTCGATGGGCTTCTTACTATCTCTGGACTCACGAAGCGCATCTCGCAGGACATCTTGCGACCAAGATCGACCGTTGACTGCTACCAGCTTCATTCCCGGACCAATCCCGGCAAGATAAGCAGATGATCTGTGTATTACGTCTTTGAATCGCCGTCTTCTTTCACCACGAAACCCAAAGAGTAAGAGGCATCCATGTACGCGTCTAATTTTTCTCCCGCATGGATGAACACATTAGGCTGCTCGTTGTAAACCAGCCTCCATCCACCGCGTTCGATGCCGCCAAGTGGTGCGCCGGCGTTCGTCGCATTCACTCGCTCCTTCAAGAGTCCCCCCCAGTCGTAGGGCACCACTTGACTCAATGTGCGAACTAAATCGTCAAATGCATAAGGCACAACTTTTGGAGGATCGCCTTCTCCACCATGAAAAAGGCGGCAGAAATCATTCAGCGATTTTTCGCCGTTGCTCTGCTGCCGGATGATCGTGTCTACCTCCAGCCAGATGAGTTCCCCTTCCGGATAATAATCCAGGCCGCGTCGCCAACTCTGCCATTCTGATCCCTGCATTCGCAGAGTCTGCACTGACCTTGCCGTGTCCACCAATGGACGCCAGGTCCGTCCTGGTCGATGGTCAAGCATTGCCGCGGTTGCTGCCAGGGCTTCGCGATATTGCTCTGGTGACCAGAGTCCCGAGCGCGCCGTCAGAACGTTTCCGAGATATTCAGTCAGGCCCTCGTACACCCAGAGCAGATCGCCCACCATCGGATCTTGATAGTTCCTGGTAGCTAAACCCGCTGGCCGGCGGTACTTGCCATTCCACGAATGCGTAAACTCGTGCGGCAACAAGCCGGCCTCAACCAGGTGACTATCCGGATCAATTAGCGTGCGCTCTCCTACACTGTTGTCGCTGGATTGATGGTGCTCCACGCCGTGATGTCCGGCCTCATCGCTGAGCGTTAAAAGGAAGTGATAGTCGAGATAGTGACGCACACCGAACAGAGCGCCGGCCTCGCTGACCAGTTTGCGATAAGCAGTTTCGTCCGCAGGCGTCATTGCCAAACCTGCTTCGCTCTCACTGACCATGTCAATAACGTGCGTCGTCGTTTCTCCCGGCGCCGTGAGCTCGATTTTGCGGTAGTGATCGCCTGCAATGAGCGGAGAATCAATTAGCGTGGTAAGCGAGATTGGCTTGAAGACCTGAAAAGAACTGTGATCACGGTACTGACTTCCATTTTCCCTTAGAAGTGCCGTCCCAAATTTCCATCCCGCGGGAAAAGACACCGACGGCTTGACTTCCACATCGTCCGAACTCGCGCCCTGCGGATACAGCACAACTTGGTTCCAGTTTAAGTCGAGGACGTTCGTCGTGGCCGCGGGTCCGCTCGCGCCGGCACTGCCGTCGTTCGTTATGATGTCAAATGAGACATCGAGTTCGTTCGCGCCGGACGGTACGACGACGTGGAAGGAATACATATCCACTGGATCCCGCTCCCAAGCCAGGATCTGGCCGCCAGTTTCCATCTTTATGTTTGTCACATTGGCAATGGGTCCGGCTGGGCGATGATTGCCGGGAATCCATTTGGGATAAACCAGGGTGAGTGGCCCGGGATTTACTGAAATCGTTAGCCGCGAATGATAGAGATTGCGAGGCGCCTCATTCAGATCAACAAACAGCTCCATAGATTGAGTGAAAGCAAAGCTTGAGATAAACGAAAGAAGGGGAATGGCAAAGCCCGCAACAAACCGAAAACGACGCACTATAGCCCTCCAACACAGTAAATAGAATTCGCGAATCGAAAACTATGTACGACTCGCTGGCGAGCAGCGCCCAGAAACTTTCGGGAGTCATGCCGCCTTCGATAGCATCGCGAACTCTCTTTTTCTTCACTCAAATTTATGTTTTTCCCGACCATGCTGTCAGTCTGCGGCAGCATTTCCTCTCCTCCCGCTTCCCTGCCAATCACAGTCGTTCCTCAGCCTACGTCGGAACACTTCAAAACCAAGTTGCAATTCTTGTTATTTTTACCACCGGTGAGATTCATTCACCCTCCTAATACTGTTACACGATACGCGCAGGCTCGTGCGCCGATCTTTCGGAGTCTTTGCCGTACAGCAGACAGCAATTCAAATCCAGACGTTCGGGGGATGTTGCGGTCGGACGGATTACGTCAGGAGTTTTCATTTCCAATTGCAGGAGGACGTCAAAGCCATCTGTCGCGGAGTCCCTACCATCGGTTTCGCTTAGGAGCTTGCGAGCCAGTTGGCGACTTCGTTCTCCCTAGTGGCAACTGGTGTTTGTGGGATGAACTTATTACGAACCTCTAACGTGTTATTACTGGCAGTCGCACTCTTACAATTTTCATTTTTCCCGGGCCCAAGTTATGCTTAGTGCATCGGATGCAAACCCTTCTTTTAACCTGCCCGTCCTGCTTTCATCGTATCGAGCAGCCTGTCTCCGCACTCAAAAACAGGACGAGTCTACTCTACCCAATTCCTACTGCGCGATCGCAGTGGAGTTCAGCGTCATGAAAGAGCAAGGGTTAAATGGCTCAACGAATAAATAGGACAGCTTTCGCCGCGCAATTCCGCATTTAGAAGATCCACCTTTTTTGATCCCTCACACTAGTTTATCGAGGGTTGAAATTCGTAGTCACTGATTTAAATATGGAGTCTAAAAATATAGGTCTAGAAGTGGCGCACGCAGCCGTCGCTAAAAAGCCGAAGCCTGCCGTTGTTATTTCCACGGGCTTCGCCACCGTCAAGAATTCCAAAGAAGCCCTGAATATTGGGGTCGGCTCACAAGCCGGTTGAGGTGGCAGAACTCGGCATCGAAGTGGTGGTTACCCCCGAGTATTTTGAGCGGTTCGGCGAAACTGTCGGCGGTGGTTACCTCGTACCCTTCACCTTCAAAAACCATTCGCAAAGTAAGCAGCACATTACTTTCATCATCGACCAACAGTATGGCTTTCTTAGTCGTAGGACCCTCGGTCTGATAGTTCGGAGTCGTGCACGCCGCCAGTCCAGGAAAGAATTTGTCTGGTGTTAATTACGTCTGTTTGCGGATCTGTATCTTGTCTACAACTTTGCGTTTGCCTGCATACGATTTCGCTATACGAATGGCGAGATCGCGGGCAGTAAAGCATCGGTACCCTCCACTGCTTATCAACGCCGTAAACCCAAAAGCAGGCTTTAACAGAATCCAAAACCGACCCGCACCCGGTACAGTTCTGCCGTTGTGACGGCTGCGCGGCGAGCCGTTCGAGGAACGTCATCAACTTTTCGATAACTTTAATGCCGGAGTGCGATGGCACATCACACCTTCCTTAAAAGAACTCGAGGCGAATAGGACTTTCATCGCGCGGAGGCCTGAGCAGTATTCCGTTGTGAATCGTTTGCCATTTGCACCGGTGATCTTCCCGGACTTTATGCTCTCGATTCAAATGTCTTCGTTGTTATCTTATGGAAGGCTCCTCGCTTATGAGTCGCCGTCTGATTTCGCAAGGAACCCTTGTCGGTGGGACAAAGGGAAGGTGCTAATAAGATAGTTGCAGTCTACGCCTCCGTAACGTTTAACGCTAGCCGGATATGTTAAATAGGGGCTTATTTCTAAAAATACCGTACGCCACCGTACAGTTTTGACCGTATAGCGTGCTGCGTCATGTTTAGTGACAATAAAAAGTCTAAATCAACGCAATTGAAATTAGGACTACGTGAAATGCATTCTTATTGTGGACGATAATGCGATGGTGCGACGCAGCATGCGAAGACTCTTGGAATCCGACTCTATTTGGAGAGTGGGTGGCGAGGCCGCAAATGGTTTCGATGCGATTGCTAAAGCACAACAACTTCATCCCGACCTCATTGTCCTAGATATGTCCATGCCAATCATGAATGGGTTCGATACAGCGAGAGAGCTTAAAAAATTAATGCCAGATGTTCCGCTGTTAATGTTCACAGCGCTTGCCGGCGCCGACATGGAGAACGAGGCCGTGAAGGCTGGAGTTACCTCGATAATTTCTAAGCAAGATCCCGCCGCCTTAGTCGACAGCGTGAAAAGGCTTTTGCAACGTGCTGCCTAGCGACGCTGACAGGGCGCACTTTCTGCCTAGCGGATTCTGAGTGCGCTTCCGCTTTCCGGTACAATCCTTCCATGCCAAACTTAACTGGATTAGACAACATTGTGACGGAACTCCGTGCCGAGCGTGGTAATTTAACCAACCAATTACGACATGTGGATGCGGCTCTGAGTGTTCTCGGCAAGTTACACAGTAAACTGGAAGTTCCCAGCGTTAATGGTTGGCCAAGAAAAGGCGGCCACCTAAGCGCGGCGGCTCGAAAGAAAATCTCGATCGCGCAAAAGGCCCGTTGGGCGAACGTACGCCGCTCCTCAGTCAAAGGTGTCCGCCTCAGCGCTGCTGCCCGTAAGAAGATTTCGCTAGCGCAGAAGGCTCGATGGGCCGAGATTAAAGCTGGCAGGAAATAAGAGAGGGGAAATACTACGGCGTTGCATGTGTGGGCGCGGACCTTCACGGGGACCCGTGTAAAAAAGAGGTTAGCGCTCAACAGGGTCACCGACCCTGTGCAGCCAACGCTTGCGGACGGCGAGATACGGTTTGACTTTTGTAACACCGAAGCCGTATACCAGCGGACAGACTGGAATTTTTCGACGAATATGATTCGAATTTCTGGAATTTCCCGGAAAGCCAAGCAGCCTAGCGGTGCTGATTAGATAAGGCGCGCGTATGAATAGTAAATATTATCAGCTCAGTGTGTTATGCGTAGTGACTACCCTGTACTTTCCCCTTCTGGCGATAGCCCAGCAAGATGACCATCCTAGGCATAGTGAGCAACGTCGCCGCCATGACGACCATTGGCAGCGAAGTCATGACAATCGCAAGACTCCAGATGACGGACGGGTTTACGACAGCTCCCGCCATGACTATCACCCCTGGAATGATGATGAAGACCGTGCGTATCGTAAATATTTAACTCAAAACCATAAAGCTTATCGCGAATTTGAGCGCAATAGCCGGAAAGAACAAGCTCGCTACTGGGCGTGGCGGCATGCCCATCCGAATCGCAAGAATCGAACAGACACTCACAGGTAGATGGCAAAGGCTCACTTCGGAAGCGTGCCTTTTTCTAAAGGCTCAGGCTTGGCGTGCCCAAAATTCACTGGTTCCGAAAAGGCGAGAAGCAGAAGTCTGAATTTCCTTACCAGGCTTCTGCTCGAGAGGTGGGAAGTATATGTGGGCAACGGAACCAACTTTAATCAAAGGCTGAGAGTGCAACAATCCTGCGAAAGCTGTACTTGTCATTGCGAGCATTCTGTAGCGAAAATCTTTGCACACACGCAAACAAAGAAGATGTAGCGCAGGCAATGGGTGTCGTAATCGGATTGCTGCTTAAGTGAATGCACACTCGGGAGGCGTCTGCAATGCGAACCCTGGCGGATGAGTCGCGAACATAGGGACATCAGCACGCGGAAAAGAAACCGGGTCCAGCTTCAATTACTACGACGTCCGCGATAAACGTTGGCACCAGTTGTATCTGGACAATTCCGGCAACGCAGGCGCTTATCCGGCGATGAGTGGCGGCTTATTACTGATGAGCACGATTCTCCGCTGTCGCGTTGGACATGGTATGTCCTTTCCCCTGGCAGGGTGCGCCAAATGGCAGAGCAATCGAAGGATGGCGGCAAAACATGGTCTATTTTTGGGGATTCTATTTATGAGCGAGCAGCTCAGTGAAGCACTTGCGCTGAGTCGTGCGTCTTCGTACCAAAGCAGAAGATTCAAAAGGCACGGACCAAATTTGGTGCCGGAAGCGGGATACTTTTGGGTTTGGATGCGACTCTAACTATTTTACTGGGTAATGCCTTACTCTAGCGGGGGTGAATTCGGTGGGAAAAATCCGTGTAGTCGTGAGTCTCAACTCTGATCTTTGGTGCTTACCCTGCAGTACAGACGGTTTTCAAACTATTGAATCCGGAATCGACCTAGGGAAAAGTTTGTGGCAACGTTGGAAGATATTCAGAGGCTGTGAATGTCCGGCTGCGGAGCCCTCCCAGGCGGAAGAACCCCACGGCCGAACTCGTTCCGACTAAAATAACTCACCTACCCCCGCTGACCCCAGTCAAACCAACAAGCTCAGCTAGAGCAATCCTACGGTAAGCTGCCGTTAAGCCGAGTGCAAACCATGATGCTGATGAGCATCAAAGCTAAACAGACGGTGCCCAAGTGAGACCCGCGTTTCAGCGCCTTATAATTCGGGGCCGGCGTTAAAGCAGCCCGTAAAGTTTGGATCGCTGATGTAGAAGCCGCTAAGCTGGTTGTCGTACTCGGTTTGTAAGAGGAAGTATTTGCCATCCCAATTCTCGTTGGCGTTTCCGCTTAGCCATCCGAGTCTGCCATAGGTGTAGGCACATTCGTCGCCATTTTCAAAGCCACTTGAGTCGTACCAGCCGTTTTGCAAGGGGTCAGTGATGGACTCAGAAATTTCATGGCTGGCGCCCGTCGCGGCAGCGTCGGCGAAAGCATCACCGTTAGGCGAAGGC
>JALYIM010000022.1 GCA_030775785.1 Acidobacteriota bacterium | reverse complement strand
GCTTGCGTCCAAGACAGATACGTCGTTTGTCGGCGTCGGCGTTTGAATATCTAGGGTCACTAAGCCAGAACGCTGCCACCCAAGAGGATTGAAGACCAGCACAGGCACATCACCGGCCGCCCGCGTATTTATACTAGCCCCAATTGTGCGCAGAGCCTTCGATGACGCTTCATTAGTAGCCCAACGTATTTGATCATAGTCATGCTGCGCATCGCGGTAAATAGGAGCAATGCCCGATCCAGCGGCTAAATCATGGAACTGATTGAATAAAGTCTTCTTCCAAGCGTCATTTAGGGCAGCAGTCGGATAAGGCTCACCATAGAGCCAGGCCAAAGATGAATACTCTTCCGCATTGAGCATCCATACCTCGCTCTTTCGAATATTTCGTTTGTGCTCGGCTTGGGTGGTGTAGGTTCCTCGATGATGTTCGAGGTACAATTCGTCATTCCAGGTAGGAATTGTCATGCCGCCCGCTGTTGGCTCGGCCAATGGAGCTGCGCCACTTGACAGTGTCTTATAGTTCCAAACAGTAGAGTTGGCAGAAATCTTCGTTTGAATATCGTTAAAATAGTCCTGGGTGGTTCCGAACTTCATTGTGGGTATGGTCTTCCCAGGCTGCATCCAATAAATGCCCTGGTCTACGATGGCACGGGTTGGACCGCCGCCATGGTCGCCAACACCGTACAGGTCCATTAAATCGGTTATTCCTGGAGCCTGCGTTCTGGCTTTTACGAAGTCGTTGGAGAGTCGCGTCGGATCTAAGTCTTCGTTCCCATAACTGTGCGGAAAGTAAGATAGCACCTTACTCCCATTGGGCGACTGCCACCAAAAGAGTTTTAACGGCAATGGGTTTGTTTCGTTCCAAGCAAGCTTTTGCGTTACGAAGTAGTCGATTCCAGACTTTTTGTAGATTTGCGGCAGCTGCCAGTTATATCCAAATGAATCGGGATTCCACCCGACTCTTGTAGTCACACCATATAACTGTTGCCACGTCCGTTGACCTATCAATAGCTGGCGCACCAGCGACTCACCATTTGGGATGTTCAGATCTGGCTCCACCCACATACCACCTACTAATTCCCAGCGTCCCTCCTTAATTCTGTGCTTAATTTCCGCATTCATGCTGGGATACTTTTCCGCAATCCATTCGCTGTATTGTGCCGCCGATTGGGTGTACGTGAATTGTGGATATTCCTCCATCAACTGCAGCGCGCTCTGGAACGTCCGTTTGACAACCTCTACGGTCTCTGTCCAAGGCCATAACCACGCAGCATCTATGTGAGAGTTTCCTGCGAGGTAGAATGTCGCTTCCTGGAGGATGGGCTGGAGTTGGGCAAGATCCTGCTGCGACTTACGGATCGATTCATCAAACTTCTGTTGATAATTTCCATCCAGTTGCTGCAGCTCAACATCACTTATCGCTTTCTCTAGAATTGTGTACGCCGCTTGCTTATCCGTCGCGAGATGCGGTATCAGAAGCGCTGCGGATACAAATTCGGTGTATATTTCTTCCGGAGATGGCCGACCTAGGGCAGTATCGAAATGCAGGGTCGTATCCGGCAGCCACTTGGAATCGTCAGTCTTGGCTACTCTGACGGCGAGGAGCGCTCTATCCCCAGGGCGTGACGAAGCGAATAGAACAATTGGCTCCAGGTCCTCCCCCGCCGCAACACGTTGGCTATTAAGGTATACGGTCACGTCGTTGTCTTTCCAGGACTTAATCCATATACGAGACCCAGTCAGATCGTAACCGTGCAGAGATGCTGGAACTTCAATCCACGTTCGAAGCCAGACTACATCCGCCGTTGTCGTCTGATATGGCGTTCGAATAAATGGCCATGACGCATCAGCAAGGTTCACCGATTCCCCATGGGGCAGATCACCTATATGGAACTTCCAATCTGCAACCGGAATCGAATTTAGTTCGGATAAGCGTTTAATTGCCGCTCGCGACGAACTGGACAAAGCCTTTAGCGCGTCCGAAGTTTGCTCGCGAGCAAAGCTATTCGCCGCCTCAGCTTGTGCCGTTTGCTGCGCTTGTAGGCGAAGAGAAACAGAGAACACAGCTAGCAAAAGAGTTGCAGAGAAAACAATGAATTTTCGAAGTGATTGTGACCAGTCAAATTGGGGTAGTTGATTGCCCACTAGTTTCGCTCCAGTTGACTAGGGTTCTAACGAACGTCGAAGCTGGCCCGGAGGGGAAGGTTCCTTGAGGAATCGCCGACGTAAACAATAAACTTACCCGGATCCACCTTCCAAGCATGGGAACTCGTCTTCCAGTAAGCCATCGATCGTTGGTCTAGTATCACCGTGACGTGACGGATCTCACCTGGTCCCAGCATGACTCGCGCGAAAGCCTTTAATTCTTTGACGGGGCGTTGCACAGTCGCTGAGGGATTGCCGACATAAACTTGGGCGATTTCCGATCCTGCACGAACTCCTGTGTTCTTCACATCGAAGGTCACAGTGACTGAGCTAACCGTCGAAACTTCCTCAGGAGTTACTGCCAGATTGCTAAAGACAAAGCTAGTGTAAGAGAGACCAAAGCCAAATGGGAATAGCGGCTCGATATTGTTCTTATCATAGTAGCGATATCCGAGAAAGATCCCTTCGGCGTAATTCACGTTTCTGGTACCCGGTATTTCGTAATAGTTGCTTGACGCCGGATTGTCGTCCAACCTTCGTTCCCACGAGATCGGCAATTTGCCAGATGGGTTTACTTCGCCAGTAAGGATTTTGGTGATCGCATTTCCAGCTTCCTGACCGGCATACCAAGTGTGAAGAAGCGCCGGAACATGGCCAATCCAGCTTTGCGTGTCCACACTTCCGCCACCCGTAAGCACAACAATGGTTTGCGGATTAGCTGCTGCAACCGCACGAATGAAATCCTCCTCTCCAAAGGGAAGTTCATACGTCCGATCGAGGCCTTCACCTTCCGTACTCGGACTAAAACCCACGGCGAGGACAGCAACATCGGCGATCTTTGCCATGCGAATCGCATCAGGCTCGAGTAATTGATCCTCCGCAATTATTCCTAATCCGGCGGTCTTCAACTCGGTCATTGGCCAGTATAGGAATTCTAATTTCGCCGGCTCCCCAGCTCGCAACGTTACGAGAACTGACTTTGGCGGTTGACCATTCTGATGCGGAGGGACATCCAAGATCTGCCGGCCATTCAGCAGCAGTGTGTACCGGTCCTCTCCGACTGTTGCTGTGACCACGCGATAAATTCCTGAAGTCTTCGGAACAAAGTAGCCTTTCCATTCCACGCGCCTGTATCCAGGCTTCCAATCGTCGCCTCCGGGGCGCTGCCAACTCTCAACATGGTCATCCATCCCCGAGGACGTCTTTGCGTTGGTGGCATCTATGTATTCGGTTCGCAGCATCCCTGTAACCTTGCAGGTTGGGTCGGCGCACCAGTTTGTTGCGGAGAAAATGCTAGACGGAGTCTTGATTCCGGTGTGCCAGTAGACCTTCACCCCTTCCGGGGAAAGGGCGCTGCTCAAACTGGTCATGATACTCGCCGGGGCGAACGGTGTGACTTGAGAACTGCCTCCACCTCCGGGAACTGCGGGATGGGCGTTCGGACCGAGCACAGCCACGGAATGGATTTCGTTCGAGTCAAGGGGGAGCAGATTTCCTTCGTTCTTCAAAAGGACGGCACCCTCCTCCGCCGACTGGAGTGCTACGGCGTTGCTCCTCTGATTGAACAGCGGGATGCTGTGATCCGTTTGGTCGCGCTCGAAGAAATTGAACCGCATGGCGGTCAGCAAAATGCGACGAACTTTTTCGTTGATCGTATTTACGGATACCCTGCCGTCCTCGATTGCCGATAGAAGGGTTTTAACATTCATGAATTCGGCATTGCCCATTTCGAGATCGAGTCCGCAATTCGCAGCAGCAACGCCATCGTAAGTAGCACCCCAGTCTGACATCAAGATGCCGCGAAATCCCCACTCTTCCTTGAGGACTTCATGATTCAAGAGGCAGTTCTGCGTAGCGTATTCACCATTGACCAGGTTGTACGAGTCCATAACCGCACCCACATCACCCTGCTTGACCGCTGCCTCGAAAGCGGGCAAATAGATTTCCCTCAGAGCACGCTCGTCAACGATGGAATTTTGTCGATGCCTATCGTATTCCGAATTGTTAGCAGCATAGTGTTTGACGGTCGCGATTACTCCCTGGCTCTGCACGCCTTGAATATAGCCCACCGCAATTTGGCCAGCCAGGTAGGGATCTTCTCCGAAATACTCAAAATTACGACCATTCATAGGAGCGCGATAAATATTCACACCAGGCCCGAGAAGAATATGAACGCCGCGGGCACGAGCGTCCTGGCCCAACATCACGCCCACCTTACGCGCGAGAGAAGTGTCCCAGCTGGCGGCCAAGCTTATCCCTGCCGCGTAAGCAGTGGATGCCCCCCACGATTTGACACCCATGGGGCCGTCAGAAATTCGCAAAGATGGCATTCCGAGCGCCGGCTCGCTGCGGATAGCCACTCCTTCGTCGCCTCCGAGCAATGCGATTTTCTGCTCCAGCGTTAACTTTCGAAGCATGCCATCAACCGTTTCTTCCAACGCTAAGGTGCTCGGCTGTGGACCTTGCGCCATGACAAACAGGCTTGACAAAAAGCTGATGAAAACAACCGTTGCAAGGAACATTCGGGACTGGGACCAGTTTTTATTCAATGAGGATCTCGGAATGTCGTAGTTCATGCCTAACCGCAAAGTCGATACGTTTCGAGTCCACGCATCCCCAAAAGGCCTTGGGCAATTCTACGGATGCTTACGTCATTAGATCAACCTAAGCACCCTTATTATCAATCTAATACGCGACGATTCTACAGGAATAAATTCCCCCCGTGTTTGCACTTCTTTGAAGCATGACCTGCCATGGAAGCTTTGATCGAATCGTTTTTTTTAAAAAATGCTTGACAATCATAACCTACAAACACAAGATCATTGCTCGTCATTATTGTGAGAAAAATGTCGGTGGCTGGAGACTACTGGCGTGAAGGGACGGAGCTCGGAAAGCGAATATGAGAAGGAGCGAAATGAATCGATTGCTTGGGATTTCAACACGCAGGGCGCTGTGTGCGTGGGTAATTATGCTGTTAGGGGTCGGGATTGCTTGGGCGGCGATCACGGGCACAATATCCGGTATCATCACCGACCCCACCGGCGCTGTCGTTCCGGGAGTGACCGTGTCCGTTAGGAATAAGGCGACGGGAGTGCAAAGTACGGCTATTACCGACGACCGAGGCTTCTATAGTTTTCCCGCGCTAGCAATTAGTAATTACGATCTCACCGTCAGCCATGATGGTTTTCAGAATTTTCAGGAAAACAACGTGTTGATAAATGTCAATTCTGCGGTTCGCATCGATATCAAGCTGCAGCTCGGAGGCGTCACAAACACTGTTACTGTTAACAGCGACACGCTGCAGGTTGAGACGCAGAATACTCAGTTGGGTGACGTTATCGCGGGACCTAAAATTGTTGCTATGCCGCTGAATGGGCGTTCTTACCTCGCGCTGATGGCTCTCGAGCCCGGAGTCTCGCCTATCACTGGATATTCCAGCACGAACGGATATAGTGCATCGCCAGGAGTATCGGGCAATTTGAATCCGGGAACAGAATCTATCGCTGGCGGTCGGCCCGGAACCAACGGGTTCATGGTGAACGGAGCAGATGCCGAGGAAGGAGTTCAGAATGTCGCTGCCATCATTCCTAACCTGGATTCGATCGCCGAATTCCGTGTCATTACGAATAATTTTAATGCGGAATATGGAAACTTTAGCGGCGGCCAAGTCAACGTTGTTACCAAGTCGGGTGCAAACCAGTTCCATGGAAACGTTTTCGAGTTCTTACGGAACACTGTGTTCGACGCGAAAAATTACTTTGCCACGGAACGCGGTCAGTTAAAACAGAACACATTCGGTGGGACTCTTGGCGGACCGATCAGCAAGAACAAAATTTTCTTTTTCGGTGACTATCAAGGCACACGGCGGATAGAAGGTAAAGCAGCATTCTTTCCTGTGCCATCTTCGGCCGACCGCACGGGAAATCTCTTGGACGTGGCATCGTCGCTCCAAGGTTCCGATCCGGCGAACGGTGGACAGGGAGTCGTCGGCGCATATTGGGCAAACCTTCTTTCACAAAGACTCGGATACACAGTAACGCCCGGAGAACCGTATTATTCAGCAGGCTGTACGAGCAACGCAATCTGCGTGTTTCCAAACGCTGTAATTCCTCAAAACGCATGGGACCCGGTGGCCGTGAGCACCTTGAAATACATTCCCTTACCGAACACTATTAAGGACGGCATACCGTTTTACCAGACCACCGCTTTTAACGGCACTACGAATGATGACAAAGGCGCAATTCGCCTCGATTGGAATACAAAATACGGCAGCCTATTTGGGTATTACTTTATTGACGACTACCATGTTTTAAATCCTTATGGGACCAGCATTCCTGGTTTTGCCCAGGGCATTCAGGGGCGCGCTCAAATGATGAACGTAGGCCTGACCACGACATTTGGAAACGCTACAGTTAATGACATACGGCTAGTTTATTTGCGAAACGTAAACATAGGAGGAATCGGGATCGGTGGCGAGAAGGTGACGCTCGCTTCTCTTGGTTTCAATACGCCGTGGAACAATACCGGGGGTATCGGCGCTATTGATCCTAAACAGGAAGGGGTTCCCCTGATGGCCTTTAATAACTATGCTTTTGGGGCTTCGGCAGGCGATCAGGTCCAGAAGAATAATACGTTTCAGATTATCGACAATGTCACCAAAATAATTGGCACACACACGTTCCAATTTGGCGCCGACCTCCATTACGACCAGATCAATTTGTTTTACGCCGCAGGTATCGGAAATGGCTTTTTTGGATTTAGCGGGTCCGAAACGGGTCTTGATTTCGCAGACTACCTGCTGGGAGCTGTTGATGGATTTGCTCAATCGGGCCAGTCTCGTCTCGACTCGCGCAGCAAGTACGTGGGTTTGTACGCGCAGGACAGCTGGCGAGCGACCCACCCACTTACGCTGAACTACGGTCTACGCTGGGAACTCAGCACGCCTTGGTACGACACCCAGAACAAAATATCGACGCTTATCCCCGGACAGCAGTCTTTGTCTTTTCCTACGGCACCTTTGGGTGTCGTTGTTCCAGGCGATCCTGGGGTTCCAAGGACTTTATCGAAGGTACAGCACTTCAACTTCGCCCCGAGACTTGGTCTGGCGTACGCGCCTGACGTTTCTAGCGGATGGCTCAGAAAAATCGTCGGGGGTCCGGGCAAAACTAGTATTCGGGCCGGATACGGAATCTTCTACCAGACCTTCGCTGATGTTCAAACCTTTAGCAATGAAGGTTCTTCTCCCTATGGAGAAGGCTGGGGAAGTCCTGTGCCCTCGCTACTAAGCTCGCCTTACATAGACCGGGCTACTGGCAACTTTGAGGGGATTAAATTTCCCTTCACTTTCCCACCGCCAAATGTCTCTCCGAAAAATCCGGATAGCAACTATAACTGGGCGCAAGCGGAGCCGCTGTCCAACCGTTATTTTTCTTCAAAGAACGTTATGCCCTATGTTGAAGAGTTCGAATTATCGCTTCAGCGTCAGCTCGGAACCAACACGGTGGTCACCGCCGGCTATGTAGGCACCGTCGGTCGACATCTAATGACGCTAAAGGAGGCAAATCCCGGTGATCAGGCACTCTGCTTATTTTTAAGTAACCCTACGAATGTTGCGCCCGGCACGCCGACGTGTGGCCCCTTCGGGGAACAAGGAACGTACGTAACAGCTACGGGGCAGACGATCAACGGTACACGCAGGCCATTTGGATCGCAAAATTTCAGTAGCAACGTGTACATGACTACTTCTGCAACTTCCAACTACAACTCCTTGCAGCTAAGTCTTCGCCATCAGGAAAAATATGCAGAATTCCTGATCTCTTATACGTTCATGAAAGCGTTGACTAATGCCAATGACGATTTTGACCAAACGAATCCTATTAATCCAAGGCTGAGCTACGGGTTATCTTTGGCCGATGTCCCGCAAGACTTGGTTATCAGCTACACAGTTCAACTGCCTTTTAACAAGCTTTTAGGGAACGGCGGTCTGGCTAGACGCCTGGCTGGGGGTTGGTCACTATCCGGCATTACAACATTCGCCAGCGGCGCGCCGGTACAGATAAAGGAGACCGATGATCGCTCGCTGGTTGGAGCGGATACCACGATCATAGACACGCCCAGTTTTGCGAATAATGGAACTCATCTGTTCCTGGATCGCAACCCCCGCCACAATAAGCCATATTTCAATCCTAACTTCTTCACATTGGAGCCCTTAGGGCAATTCGGAAATGTGCGGCCCGAATTTTTTAATGGTCCGGGTGTTGATAATTACGATATGGCACTGAGCAAAGAAACCGAAATTTCAGAGAGGTGGAAGCTACAATTCCGAGCTGAAGCTTTCAATGTGTTCAATCACGTATCGTTTGGCGGCCCTAATGGAAATATCAACAACACAGGCCCCGGGGGGTTCGGTTACGTAACTTCGGCGGGCGACCCGCGCATTATGCAGCTCGCTTTGAAACTGTTGTTCTGATTAAGCAGTTTGGGATATAAGCATTTTCCCCCGCAGTTCATGCCTTTCTACTTGCCTCTGAGCTCGTGATGCCCGCTAGACTAAAAACCATATCTGTCATTCCTTAATCGTGCGTGCTGGGGAACTAAGGAATTGATATCCTGGGTTGCCAGCCGTGTTCTTGGTTGACTTGTGAGGTGATAATCGTTGAAACGGGATGCCTATACGATGCGGGACGTGGCCCGGCTAGCCGGTGTTTCAATTTCCACTGTGTCGGCTGTCATAAACAACAAAGACATAGTTAGTCCTGAATTAACTGAGCGAGTTCAAAACGCCATTACAGCAATGAACTTTTCTCCTCATGGAGCTGCTCGAGGTCTGCGAAGTGGGCACAGCCACATCATAGGTTTAGTAATTCCTGACATCACGAATCCATTCTTCGTGGAAATTATGCGGGGCGTTGAGGACGAGGCGGTCAAGAACGGATATGAAGTGATGGTGTGCAATTCAAACGACCGGCCTGATCTTGAGCTGCGGCATCTGAACGCATTGCACTCTCAACGTGCTGACGGCATTCTGTTGGCACCTTGTGACTCTTATGCCGCTCGTGAAGTTCCGCTTCGCGCCAGTGCCCCCATTATTTTTGTTGACTGCGTCCCAATGAAAGCGAAAGTGGATTGCGTCGTAACCGATAACTTCGACGCTTCCTACGAAGCAATGCGCTATTTGATTGGATTAGGACATCAAAAAATTGCAGTGATTTCCGGCAAGCTGGTCCATTCCACCAGCGTTGATCGAGTTGAGGGATGCCGGAAAGCAATGCAGGAGATGAATTTGCCCACTCGTGAGGAGGCCTTACAACAAGGCGATTCTCACATCAACAGTGGGTATCGTATTGGGCTAAATCTGTTGCAATCGACCGAACCGCCTACTGCGATCTTCACATTAAACAATCGAATGGCACTAGGTATTCTGCGAGCTATGAGGGAGTTGAACATTTCGTGCCCTGAAGGGGTCAGCCTCATCAGTTTTGACGATGCTGACTGGGCTGAAATTTTTAGTCCGAGTCTCACAGTGATCGAGCAACCCACATACGAAACTGGCCGGAGAGCTGTGGAGTTACTTGTACAGTCCATTCAGTCTCCAGACGAGGAAGCCGCTGCTGAACCCCGGAAGATTGTCTTAAAATCGTCACTCCGAATTCGAGGGTCAACAGCTGTCGTCCTTAAAACTTCTATCTTGCAAGCCGATTAATCGTCACCATGCGTTTGAAGCGAGTTTCAGGCGGCGCGATCAAAAATTGCGGCTCCTATTCACCGAGAAAACGGGATGGCGGCGTTGCGCCCGACGGCCATGTTTCCGGAGCTCGAGCCATCCTTAGCGTTAGTTTTCCTCCGTTTGCGATCTCGTCGTGACGTAGCCACGCGCGAGTGAGCGCCGCGCCGTTCAGCTCGGCTGCAATTACATACTTGTTCGCAGGAGACACGTTTTTCGCTTCAATTACGAATGTCTTTCCATTCGCAAGATGCAGGGTCAGGGACGGAACAGCCGGACTTCCTATCAGATAAACATCTTGCCCCGCGTTGGGGAAGATGCCGATTGTTCCGAACGCGTACCAGGATGACATTGCCCCGGAATCGTCGTTGCCCGGAAGCCCGTTTTTTCCCGGATGAAAGTTATCAGCGATGATCTTCCGTACGCGCTCCGCGGTCTTATCGTGCCGACCTGCCCAAATGTATAAATACGGCGCGAGAAAGCCAGGCTCATTTCCGACATCGTAGCGCTGGGGAGTATCGAAGAATGCGTCGAGGCGCTCGATGAAAGTCTTGGCCCCGCCGGATTTTTTTATCAAACCGGCAACGTCTTGGGGCACAAAAAGTGAATACGTCCAAGAATTCCCTTCGTAAAACGTGTCTCCGCCCCAGCTGCAACTCTGCATTGCGGTGAAGTCTTTCTTCCAACTGCCATCTTGATGGCGGGGTCGTATGAAACCCTTTACCCCGCCTTCTTCGAAATTCTCATCCCACAAATTCTCCCAGTTTCGGGACCGTTGAAAATACTTGGCTGCATCTTCATTGTGTCCCAGTCCCTTCGCTACAAGTGCGATTTCAAAATCGTTAGCCGCATATTCCATGTGCTTCGAGGCTGGTCGGTCACTTCCCTCGATGGACACGTATTGCAAGTTCTTCCAATCGCTAAGCCCGCTCCTGCCTTCGTTCATTGGGTTTGCAGGAGGCATCTCAGCATCCTTTACGAGACCTTCATATCCCACCTCCCAATCAATACCGGGCAAGTGTTTGACATACGCATCTGCCAAAACGAAATCTGCGTCAGTGCCGCCCTGCACGCGGCCCGTAAAATTCCCACTTCGCGCATCGGGTAGCCAACCTTGGTGACGATAGATGTCAACCAGAGACCGCACAATAGCAGCTTGCCGCCGTGGCGCGATTAGCGTGAGTAACGGTCCTGAGGTCCGAAAAGTGTCCCAGACTGCATAAAAATCGTCATAGTACGGCTCCTCAGAGTGCCACAGTGGGTTTTCGCCACTGCGGTCGGTAGGCATAAGCATTGCATGGTAAAGCGCAGTGTAAAACATTTGTTCCTGTTCGGCAGTTGCGCCCTGCAATTCAATCGTATTGAGGACCGAATCCCACGCTGTGACAGCGTTCGCGCGCAATTGATCGAAGTCAAAGGACGCAATTTCAGTTGATAAGTTTCGCTTGGCTTGCTCCACGCTAACAAAGGAAATACCAATTTTCAGTCGGACCTGCTGTCCTTGTTTTGCCGCGAATGACAGCCAAGCGCCAGTTTTTCCACCACGCTCCCTTTTTTCTTCCGTCGAGCCTGGGTGCAAGCGGTCACCTCGCCAGGTCCCCCATTTTTCGGCAGGAGTGTCAGTTTGAGCAAAAAAGTAAACTGTGTACGGAATGGGCTGCTTATTCCATCCTCCCGTCACACTGCTCGATCCGCTCACCTCGCGCTGCGATTCGATCTTAGTATGTGATTCGGCAATAAATTGGCCTTCGCCATCGCCACTAACCCAGCTCAAGCAGTGTCCCGCATCAAAAAGGATATTTGCCTGCTCCGCTGCGGGATAAGTGAACCGATAGAGAGCAGCGCGATTGGAAGTCGTTATCTCGACGTCAATGGGATAGCGCTTCAACGTGACATGGTAGTAGCCTATTGCACCACCTTCATTGCGACGCGACGAACCATAGCCGACCGCTTGAGGTGCACCCACGGTTGGTTGCACTAGGATGTTTCCATATTTCGGTCCCCCGCCAGTGCCGCTTAAATGAGTTTGACTGAAGCCGTTAATGTCGCCGGTTGGCTCCCAGCCTGAGTTCGCCTCGTTAGTTCCTACATCTGGCCCAGGCTTTATCATCCCAAAGGGTAATGAAGGACCGGGAATAGTATTCCCACCCCCGTCAGTTCCCAGGAAAGGATCAACTCGGCTGGCGACGTGCGCGTCTTTTGCAGTCGCCATAACGGACAAAACAAAAATTAATATTAAACGGCTTGCTTTTTTCATCGCCTTAAACGTATTGGTAAAACTCGGTTCTTTTTCGCTATCCACGATCATCAGGGCATTGTCGCAGGGCAAATCAACACCCTTGCGCTTCAACTCGAGGGATTTGAATTCTGCGCTAATTCGCTCTCTACCAGTTCGCAGATCGTGTGGAGAAGAAACTTGTGCGCTTCCTGGATACGCGCAGTACTGTTGCTCCGGACGATTAACTCCACTGTGGAGCGGCCAGCGCATCGTCCTCCTTCCCTCCCTAGCAACGCGATGGTGTTAATACCCAGCCGATCAGCAGAGGTTAAGGCACGGTAAACATTCTCGCTTTGTCCAGTCGAACTGAACACAATCAAAATATCCCCGGCATTTCCAAATCCCTCAACCTGACGGGAAAAGACATCATTAAAAGCATAGTCATTAGCGATAGCCGTGAGGTTTCCCGCGTGAGCCGCTAAGCAAATTGCGGGATAAGGGCGACGATCGCGATCAAAGCGACCAACGAACTCAGTGGAGAGGTGGGCTGCATCCGCAGCACTACCGCCATTGCCGCATGTAAGAAGTTTATGGCCAGTTGTTAGTGCATGATGGATCAAACTCACTGCGTCGCCCACTGCAACTTCCAAATCTGCCAATGATTCCAGCACGGCGGTGGCTTCACGTATGTTGTCATGAACGAATGAAGTCATAAAAATCCCACCTAAAATCCCATCGCGACGCAAATCGCCGCGATATCTCCAATTTGCTCCCCCAGTCCGGCCGGTACGATTTCGCAACTTTTGTAAGATAAACATAGCGATTCCTTCTCCATGGTCAACCGTGCAGGCGCGAGCAACTCCTCACCCATTCGCATCGCCAACCCTCCGATGACAATACGCTCAGGATTGAGAACATCTACGAAGATCGCCAGAGCTTCTCCGAGGCGCTTACCAGTATTACGGATAATGCGTTTCGACAACTCATCTCCATTTCTAGCTGCTATTCCAATATCCTGGGCCGTTATGCCGTTGTTTGTTTGCAATGGCGCAGCGAGTGAAGTTTTCTGCCCTTTGATGATCGCTGCGGTAACTTCGCGGCGGGCCACTTGGGCCATCCCTCCGCCGCTGGCCCATCCTTCCACCGATCCAGCCTTGTTGTGCCCAATGGGACCAGAGCGAGTCAGCCGCACGTGGCCAATCTCTCCTGCTAGATCTGATGCTCCGTGGTACAGAGACCCATTGGCAATTATGCCTGCTCCCATGCCTGTACCCATGGTCAGGAAGACCATGTGCTGCACTCCCTGTCCCGCACCAAAGCGATGTTCGGCAACCGCGCCAGCATTCGCATCGTTTTCGAGCCTGCACTCCGTGTTGAATTCTTTTTGGAGAATTGACGTAATGGGAATGTCCACCCAGGTACTCAAATTGGGCGGGCTTTGGATTACACCGGAGATGCGGTCCAAGGGACCGCCGCAACTTATCCCGATGGCGGCGAGTTGCCCATTGCAATCATTGGAAAATATAACCTGGTGAACATTCTCCTTGATCAGATCAATAACACGCTGTGGCCCCTGCTCAGGCAAAGTTGGAAATTCAATTCGCGTAACAATTGCGGGGGGTTCCGTAGAAAGTACAATAGCGGTCTTGGTGCCGCCAATATCCACTCCCAGCCATGCCTTTTTCTTCATCGAGAGACGGTTACAAATGTTATTCATACTTGGCTTTTCCTACGAGAGAAACTGCAAGCACATAGAGAAAGCAGAATGCTGGAACCAACATCGCTATCCTCAGTCCAAAATGATCTGCCGTCAATCCAACGAGCGGAGGAATAAAAGCGCCCCCGATGGACGCTGTGATCAGCAGGCCCGAAAGAGCCCCCTGAGATTCACTAAAGGTGTGAATTGCTCCGCTAAAAAGAAGGCTAAACAGTACCGAGGTGAAGAATCCGCAAGCGGCAAATGCCATCGCAGTAATGTTTTTCGATGCGATGGTTGCAAGCAGCAGACAGCCAAGTGCCGCCACGGAATACCACCGCAGAGTTGAGCGAGGACCCAGCTTTGTAATCAGGGGGCCGCTAATCAACCGGCCGATACCCTGAAGCCCCCAGAACAGCGATACCGTGAGAACAGATATTGCAGGCAGATTAAATGACAAAAAAGTTCCACTCGTGCTTGCCGGGTTGACACCGTGGACCTGCTCAAAAAACTTCACGATCCAAGAGGCTGTACCAACTTCCGCTCCAACATAAAAAAAGATTGCAAAAGTGTAGGTGATTGCGATTGGATGGCTCAGAAGTTTAACAATCTCTGGCAAACGTACTTTTTCCCGTTTCTGGTTTTGTTCAGGAGGAAATGTCGAGAGAAAGAGTAGGACTAGCAGCACGCCACAGAGTATGGAGAATCCAAGGTAGAGCCGTTGCCATGGCTCACCGTGCGATTGCAGTGCATATAAACATAAGGGTCCGGTGAAGGCTCCTATGCCACAAAATCCGATAGTAAGTGTCAGGTTTCGGTGGTAGTTGTCAGGTCGATCCAGCTTTTCAATAAGTGGATTTCCTGCTGTTTGAAGAAGCGCGACGCCCGCTCCGATAAAGAATGCGAGCAGGGCGATCGCAGGGAAATTTATGGCCCACGGCATCGCTAGGCATCCAGCACCCATCAGGAATAAACCGGATAACACAACTGGTTTCGGGCCGGTTCGATCTGCAAGCAACCCTGCAGGAACAGAACAGACACCGAATGAAATGTAAAATGCAAAAGCGAGCAGACCTCCCGCAAATAAACTCAAATGATATTGCTTGATAAGGACGGGAATTATTACTCCCACTACGTTCAGAACCAGGCCGAATGTGAAATACGAAGCGAATAAAAGCCAAAGCAGCTTTTTTGATCGGACGCGGGTAGTCTTTCCTATCGGCATCGTTAACGCTTTTGCCATTGTTAGCCCCGAGATTCAACAGAAGATTTGATCTTTTGAGAATAGAAAGCTCGGGCCACTGGTTCTAACAGCTCACACGCGTGCGTGATAGTAACATATCTCTCGAAACGTTTCGCCCAAGCATTTTCAGAAAAGCGAGATGGCTGCTCGGAAGCGTTGTATATTTGACGCCAATGTAGTCGCACATTAGTCTTTCTAAGCTCATTTTTGAAAAGGCGCCTAAGGTTGCAAGGCTCATAATAACGTTTCGATCTCACCTACGTTGAAGAGCGGAGGAACATGAACTTAGAAGAAAACAGAATCACCCGACGAAGCCTGATAAAGGGCGGTTTGGGATCAGTCATCGGTCTTGCATCCGGCACCGGATTCAGTTCATCCAAGTCGGCCGCAAGCGATGGCAGGTGGACCCTTGATTCTTCTTCCCCAACGGAATCGGCTGGAGGTAGGGAAGCGAAAATTATGGACACCTCCACTTCTGACAAGAAACCGATTGATTTCGTAAACGGACTTTTCGGCACTTCGTCCTTGGATGATCGCGAACTTTTAGGGAACGCTCCGCCTCCT
>JALYIM010000021.1 GCA_030775785.1 Acidobacteriota bacterium | reverse complement strand
GGATCGTTCGTCAGACTATTTGCATGCGCACGATTCGTTGAAATTCTGTGAACGAAGCCCAGCGTTTCGCAACTGTAACTTTCTTCGACGCTCGTCATCTAGGGCTTAACGACAGATAAAGATCTGTTGGAATTCCCAACGGAACAAATCAAAACCGAAGTCAAACCGAAGTCAATAACGAAGTCAGTTATCGAAAGGGAGAATAAGTGATGGAAGTTAAGAGGGAAGAACACCTGGAGCCATTTGGCGGAATTGTGTCCACCGATGAAGGATTCGTCATGAACTCTTTTCAAGGCGAAGACAAAAGAGCAAACAATAGCAGAGCATCGAAACGAGTGAGCTCACTGCTCGTCACCGCAATGGCGACGATAATTATGTTCTTTTCGGTCGGGGCGTCTGCGGCAGAAGGAGACAGCGGACAACGGGGGCTCTTACGCAATGGGAATGGATCCGGGCCGGCAGCGAATGGTCCTGGCCCAGGATGCAACATCATACCTCCGTTGGCATCAATAGGGACAAAAGTCGACATCGGACAGTTCCCCCCACCTGATTCACTCACCGATCCGGAGCTCGCAGGACCCGTCCAATTGCTGAAATCCGGTAAGTTTGACTTACCGATCGAAGAATTGACTCACGTCAATATTTCCGCCGGTACCCCCAGGGGAACGATTACCCTGCCTCTTTTTAAGGGTGAAGTAAAGACACCGTCTGGTCTGAAGCCCGCATGGTACATCATCCTGGATGCAGGCGATCAAGAAGAAGCCGAGAGACTGGGCGTGAACTTTTCGAAAAAATTGCGTAACGCCGGCGAGGCAGCGCGTCCGGCCACGCTTCGCGACGATGGGACATTTCTTTTCGAATCCGGCGTCGTGGACTTCAGCCCAAATCGATTGGCAGTGGCCGGCTCTGAGGATCGACCATTCCCACCCAGCATCGCCCAACCTGGCTCGGTCGGCGACGCAGATTACAGTCCCCTGGTAAGAGCCAATGGGATCGTTTACGACGCGCCCATCATTGCCGCTGCCGTGGACGATGCGATGATCGCCTTCCCCAGCGGAAAGCCAAACTATCGTCTCGTGCATGATCAGGTGGTCGCGATTGATCCGTCCAATCGAACGGTCACGCTTTCTCTAATCAACGGCTTTAGCTTTGGCAAGCCAGTCCTTTACATCTAGACCGACTCGAGTGACCCCACCGTCTCTGCGATCGAGGGAAACACATTTGCTCCCCGTATGCGCAGACTTGAGGTAGGGATCGACGACATCGCTCGAAGCGCTGTCGAGCGAATCTTCATCGCCACGAACGGCGCTTCGGAAGGCGGCTGCCAAAATCCGCAACGTCAGGGACTAGGCGCAGCACTTTTGGACGGCCATCGACCAAACAATGTGTTCGGTGGGACTCCCACGACTGCGACCGATTACAGTCCCGTCTGGGATGCCAACGTTTATGAGTGGACTGGGGAAGCCATTCAAAAGGGCTATCGCGGTCTGCTGACTGAGGAGTTCCGAGTTTTGAAACTAGCTAAAGACGGATATATCACAGGACCGGGAGGTGCCCCGTTCGGCAGTTTAGGCCCTGTAATTGTGTGCGGTGTCGCTGCCCGGCTCAACTGAACTTAACCGGTGCAGATCCTTTCTAGAGCGGAGCGGCAGATCCGAACCTGCTGAGCTCCGCCCAGAAAGCCTCGGGTATTTGATCCATCGCGTTCCAACTTGCGATGTTTCTGCCGGGCGGATGTGCCAATTCTCCGCCCGGCACTGTTATGCCGCCCGCAAAACACCTGAAGTCGCGCCCAGAGAGCACGTTCTCGGCACACTTTACCGATTCACGCAGCTTACTCCCTCAACTCTGCTCCCCTCATTACATTAGGTGCCAGTTTTTGGCTGAGTGTAGTGCTCTGGTGTCCACTTAATAAGTACGTATACAGATACCAAGACTGCATGGGGGAGTGGCAGGTCAGGGCAGCCATCATGATCGGCAAATTTATCTGGAGAAATTCAGTCATGTGGAGGATCGGTCTGGGTACCTTTGTCGTGGGCTCGGATTCTTGTACGGTGGCCCGCGTCTGAATGAGGCAAAAGCAGCTTCAAGAAACACTCTAAGCTGAAATTGTGATCACGCGTTGCGTGCTTTTTTGGGCAATGCTTTTCTCTAAGAAGGTTGCAAAGCTTTGTTGGGCGCGGCTCTGAGGCTTGCCATTTAGTTGAACTAAGCCGATTTCACTGTAGGCATTTTCCCCGGAGATCGGGACAAACCTGCAATCTTCCCGCCGCGAGTCGAGAGCGTGTTCCGGAACAACCGAAACACCAACTCCAGAACAGGTCATCGCCAAAACATGCGCGGAGGAGGAGCTTTCCGCGACCACGTTCGGATGAAGTTTTGCCCGCCGAAACGCGGAAGCAACATTTTCGCTATAGCAGCGACCATCTTTGAGAAACACGAACTGCTCCCCGTGCAGGTCCTTCAAGGCAATTGATCTCTTAGCTGCTAGGCGATGCTTATTGGGAAGAACAGCGTAGAGCGGTTCCCGCGTGAGTTCCACACAACTCAAATCTTTACCGGCCACGGCGTGGCCTAGCGGTAGGACAACCAGCGCCAGGTCGATCAATCCGTCGCGTAGATATTCGATCAAGAGCGATGTGACTTCCTCGACCACGCGAACCCCCACTTGCGCATGCTCTCGGCTGAACCGGGCCAGTCGATTCGGCAGGAAATCAGGCGAGATATGGGGCGAGACGCCAAAGGAAATTTTCCCCTTTTCGACTCCATTGTTGTCTTGAATCTCATGGGTCACATCGGCTATATCTTTTAAAATGCTTTGGGCTTTGACAAGGAACGTCTCTCCCGCCGAGGTCAGACCGACCTGCCCATGAAAGCGATCAAACAGCTTTATGCCAAGCTCTAACTCAAGCTTGATGATTTGTTGGGAAAGAGAGGGCTGCGAAACGTTCGCCTGCTTGGCGGCCTTCGTGAAGCTGCCGCATTCCACCACCGCGCAAAAATAACGGAGCTGATGAATCTCCATGCCTGAAGCGCCTCTGCGCTGATGAACAGGCACCCCAATACACACTAGCCTGGTCATGTGCTTTCCTTGGCGCGCCAACATTGTAGCAAACGAGATAAGGGAAAAACCCACCAAGTTACGTCGGCTTCTCCATTTCGAGAAGCCATGCACTTGGAATTACAGAATCGTTCCAGAAATTCTTCAATGAACTCGATGGCTCTC
>JALYIM010000020.1 GCA_030775785.1 Acidobacteriota bacterium | reverse complement strand
AAGCGTTAATGTCTTTTGACCCTTGATTTATCACGTACAGGCGATAGCCGCCCTTGTCCGACGCAACTCGGGTGGGTCCCCAGTGTGCCCATGGCGGATTCTGCCCTGTGGGTGTCAGCGAGCCGGTAGTAGGATTCACCCGATATCCATAAACCTTTCCACCAGCGTTATCGGCTGAGTAGAGGAACTTCGCCGGTGGTAATGGAGTGGACGTCTGCGCTTGTGCGATGGGTAGAGAAACAAACATTGTGAAAACAACGGACAGAGTTCGGGACGGGGTAAGTTTCATTTGAGCCTCCGAAAAGTGCGGGCAATACCGGATTTCGGATGGCAGCACATTTAAAGTGGTTGTCGATCGGCGAAGGTTTTACAGGATCAACCTTAAGGTGCCTAAGGTCGCCCTCGAGCAGGGGATTGGCTACAACCGAGAAAGGGAGAGGGCTGAATTCGAATACACTCTGGTGTAGCGAATCCATGCTTCAGCGGCAAAGTAAGTCAGAGTGAAACCGATCCAGAATGCGATTCCGAAAAAGTCTTGCGGCACAAGTCCTGTCAAGCGACTGGTAGCGAAGAATATAGCCATTACTGGTCGCACGGTCGCGACGCCAAGCGCGACAGACATGGCGCGGATCACCCATTCGCGATGTAGCCCAACCTGACCGCTTCGTATGTACAGAAAAGTTTTGGTTAGAGCCAGTAGAAAAAATCCGTCGAAGCAAAGGATTGCGGCGACTTCGGTTGCGCCTCCGATCGGGTGTCGAATCAGCGCTAAAGCTGAGACTCCAATAACTAGGCCCAGACTCACAATGATGCGGCCCATCCAGCGGTGTATTCGTATGTGGCGGCCGCGGAATGAACGTGAGAATTGGAAGGGGACGAGAACTACGAGCAGTAGCGCGGGAACAATGTGCGCCAGCGTAAGGGCAGGCCTCTTCGCGAACGCCTCATCCAAGCTCGCGATCTGCGGAGGACTGCGGCGTGGCGGAAACGCGAGTGCGGTAATGCGCCGAATGGCTGCCCCTGCGGCAATGACACAAAGCAGGATAAGGCCGATCCACATCGTGCGTCGCAAGCGAAGGCGCCCATTGCTGAAACCTGATTCCGTCATACCTAGTCCGTCGTTTCAAGACTCTAGAGTTTGATCTTACGAATCAGACGCAAGCGCGCACGGCCTCAGACTGCAGGTTTGGGGCAACGTGTCCGACATTCTCTCCAATTGATTCGGAACTGTGAATCTCGAAGATGGAACTCAGTTTGGTTACCTTTAACATCTTCAGCACCGCCTCACTAGGATTCATGAGCTTGAGATAAATGTCTGCGGCCTGGAGTGAGATCAAAGCTCCTATTCCAGAGGCATCAATGCTCTCGACTCTTGAGAGATCGAGAAAAACATTCCGTCCCCGCTGCTGAGCAGCCGAACACAGAAGGCTGGTCTCATGGCCATGCACAATCTTGCCTGCACAATGCAGAATCACGGCCTCTCCCAAATTCTCAACTGATATTGTCAACATCTTCCACGTCTCCTGTTCTCATGTCGGGCAAATAGAGCAGCCCGTAGCAAGTTTTCTCTTCCTCACGCCTTTGGTTCTGCGGCTGCCCGTCCAAACGAACCGCAGCGTCCCCGCATGGCTTGACGAAACTTATCCCTTTCTTCCGGAGTCATATTCTCCCAACGTTCTGACATGCGATGACGCCAATGCATAGGTCCGCCCGGCCGGCCCTTGAATCCACCAAACAGAATCTTGCATAGCACCAGAAGACCCACGCCTTGCCAGAAATTGAGAACGTGCCAGCCAAAAAGAGCTGGCATGAGCCAATTCCAGAGGCTCATCACAACAAAACCAAATACGGTGACAAGCAATGCAGCAAATAAAAAAAACTTCAATGCTCTTAAAAATCGATGCCTTTTCATATCGTCCTCATGCTTTCGTGAAATCGTCGTAGATAGCCTGCAGGCGCTGGCGAAGATAAAGAACTGCATAGCGTTTGCGCGACAGTAGCGTATTCACGCTTACTCCAGTCTGCGCCGCCATTTCTTTAAAGCTCTGCCCCATCAGTTCATGTGCGATGAATACTTCGCGCTGCTCGGCGGGCAGCTCATCCAGCGCGACCTCGACTTCGTCCAATAGGACGCCTCTTGCGAAGGCAGAGTCGGGACCAGCATCCGGCGATGGGAAGCAGGTCTTCCCAATGAAGATCCTCGTCGGTAGCGTCGAAATCGGCCGGAACAGCCCCGGCTGTCTCCCGTTTCCTGCTTCGGAAGAGGTCCGTGATGCGATTGCGAGTTACGCGAAACAGCCAGGCGGTGACCTGCTCCACCGGCTTCATCAGCCGGTAAGCTTCAACCAGTTCGGAGAAGACGTCCTGCAGGATGTCTTCAGCATCGCCCTGGTCCCTGACCCGTTTGCGGATGAAATTCCGCAGCCGTGGCCGTTCCCGCTCGATCGCATCAGAGATCTGCTGGTCCTGGTCAGCCATCATCCACTGTTTGCTTAGCGCCTCGTCCATCTATATGTGTAGACGGACGAGCCAGATGAATATTGTAGGGAACGCGAAAATATCCGGGGCTTAACGAATGCCGCTAGAGGGTATTCTCTTTCTTTCCTTGAAATAGCGTATGCAAAAGAGCATCCCCTGCCTGCGCTCGAATTTGGAAGCAATTTTCCTGAACTTTTCCACAAAGGTGATGGACAACATTAGGCTTCGGAGCAAGAATGGTCAGAGCTATAGCCAGGAGGAAACAGCATGTTTCCTATTCGGTCCATTCAGTCGTCGTTGCTCGCACTGATAATTCTGGTCGCGTCAACGGCGTCTTTCGCTCAGATCGCCATTTCGGTTTCATTTGCGCCGCCCGCCTTGCCGGTTTATGAGCAGCCCCTTTGTCCAGCAGAAGGTTATATCTGGACACCCGGCTATTGGGCTTACGACTACGACTACGAGGACTATTACTGGGTTCCCGGCACGTGGGTCGAAGCTCCCGAAGTGGGTTACCTCTGGACTCCTGGTTACTGGGCATGGCGAGACAACGGATACGCTTTTAACGAGGGATATTGGGGACCGAGCGTCGGGTTCTATGGCGGTATCGTTTATGGCTACGGCTATTTCGGTGAAGGCTACGAAGGCGGACGTTGGGAGAACGGTCGCTTTTTCTACAACCGTTTCAGTAAACAATATTAATGTCACGAACATTCGAAATGTTTACAACACAACCGTAGTCAACAATTACAACACCGTGAATCGGGTCAGCTATAACGGCGGCAACGGCGGAATGAATGCTCGCCCGCGGCCTGAAGATCAAATTGCGGCGCGAGAACGACATGTTTCTCCGTTACCGGTTCAAAGGGAACACGTGCAAGCTGCCCGAGGTAACGAGCAGCTGCGCGCTTCCGTGAATCAGGGCAGACCGCCCGTGGCAGCAACTCCACGCCCTGGGGCATTTAATGACCGCGGCGCCGTCCAAGCTCGTCAGGCAGGAGCGCCTTATCGTCCACCAGCCGGACGTGCTGCCGGTCAGCCCCGCGCGAATGCCCGGGGTTCCAGGCCAGAGAATAACGTTCCTCGTCCTTCTACAGCAGTTCACCCGAGTGACCTGCCACGCCACCAGCGCCCCGGCTCAGACACGGGAAATCCCAACGTGGATCGGAAATATCAGCAGCAGCAGGAAAAGCTTTACACGAAACAAAACCAGGAACACCAGAAACTACAACAGAGACAGGATCAGGAGCATCAACGATTGGGCCAGCGGGCGGATGATTCAAGAAGACAGCAGGTTGAGAACCGACATCAGCAACAGACCCAGCAATTGGAGCAAAGGCACGTGCAGCAACAGCAGCGCCTACAGGAGAGACAGCCACCGCCGAGAAATGACCCCAGATCTCCGCGAGAAAAGCCCTAAAACCAATAGTAGGGGGGTGGCCTGTCCGTCGCGATTTTGGAAAGGCTGGCAGTGTGCTCGAGGGTGACTAGTTGTACGTACGATACTTCCTGCCTGAAGACGCATAGCCATTTTTTCTGTGTTATGACCTTGGTAGCTTTTACATCGGCGGTGGCAGTATCGCCATTTTTTTAAGATTAAATTTGCTGGCACTGCGACGTGGATTGCGGGCTGAAGCTGAAATCACGCCTTTTCTTATAAGACCGAAAGAGCGTCCATTGAAGGTTCTAGGACAAGTTGCAATTGCGATTGTGATAATCGCTTTTATTTCCAAGGTGTCGGTTGCCCAGGAAATTACGGTTGCGGCTGCGGCCGACTTGCAGTCGGCAATGCAAACGATTGTCTCCAAATTTCAACACGACACAGGAAAGACGGTTAAGATTATTTACGGTTCGTCGGGGAATTTTTTCCAACAGATTCAAAATGGCGCACCATTCGATATGTTTTTTTCGGCTAACTTGGATTATCCCAGGAAGTTGGAAGCTGCTGGTTTGACGGAGACCGGCAGTTATTATCCGTATGCCAAAGGCAAGATTGTGCTCTGGGTTCCCAATGACTCGAAGATAGACCTAAAGCTCGGGCTTAGGG
>JALYIM010000019.1 GCA_030775785.1 Acidobacteriota bacterium | reverse complement strand
AAGATCTCTCACTCCGCTTAAGCTTGCCTCCTAAAATTATTAAAGACAACGATGCTCGCTGTTCTCCGGCTGCAATAGCCCATGGTGAGCTGAGATATCTGCAAGGCTACACCCCGCCAATGCTCGTTCACGAATCGCGAATACTCCAAGTGACAATCTTCGGGACGTTGCAGGATAATCTCAACTCGCTGGATTTCAGCTTGCTGTTACCGGACGTGATGACGATTGCCGACGAAGTGGATGCACAGTTGACACAATCAATGGCCAGCTACATGAAACTCATGCAGAGCTCGATAGCAGTGGCCTAACGATGATCAGGGTATCTGTCTTTCCCAGCCTCTGTATGAACGTTTATTCGGAGCGAAGGAATCTCTGAGTATGATTACGCTGTTACTTACCGCTTCTATAGACGGATGACGTTTGCGCTGCTTAGAAACGGCCCGTTTATAAAACAGTCGCTCTTCTCCAAGCACCCCTGCAAGCCTAGACTGCTTGGCCAACTCGGAGACGGTTAGTCGTGGAGAACGATGTTCAAAAGCGAACTGTGGACTTGCAGTCCGCTCGCGCCATAGTCAACGAAGCCTAAGCTTCTGAACCTGTTCATGAAAAAGCTGACCCGGGACCGGGTTGTGCCCACCATCTCCGCCAGAGTCTCCTGACTGATCTTAGGAATTACAGTTTCAGGCTTGCTTTCCTTGCCAAAGTGAGCGAGCAGCAAAAGAACTCGAGCCAGCCTCTTTTCGCTCGAATTGAAGAGTTGATCAACCAGATCTTCTTCGTAACGGATGTTTCCCGCCAATAAGTATGCTACGAACAAGTCGGAAAACTCGTGCTCCCGGTGAAGCGCTTCCCCCATCGCCTTCTTGTCAATTCGCAGAAGAGCGCACTCTGTCATTGCAATTGCAGATCCCATGCGCAGGCGCTGGCCTCCAAGGCAGCCTTCGCCGCAAAAATCACCGCCACTTAATATCCCGACAGTTGCTTCCTTGCCGTTGTCGGACACGACGGTCAGTCTTACTTTTCCTTCTTGGATATAAAACACAGCGTCGGCAGCATCCCCTTGCGCGAAGATTGCGTGCTTCTCTGGTAAAGACACAGTCTTCCGACCACTACCGATGGTTGCCAGGAATGCAGCTGGGTCGAAAGCGCGCTTCTTCTTTTTAGCGGCTTCCACGGGAGTCATGGCGGGTGCCCTCCTCAAGATGTTACGCAGAATGGGCCACTAAATGAAGTATGACGACGGATGAAGGAAGAGCAAAAAGGCTCTTTGTGGTAGGCACTATAATAATAGTAATCGTGTCACCGTTTGTGACCCGAGTCAAGCCTTAAGCAAGCCTCTCATTCTAAAGCCTGAACACCTGTTTGTGTCCCCCGCCACCAACGCTGATGAAAAAAAGACGAACCTGAGCAATCTTGAACAGCGCGCGCAGGTCAAAATATTTGAAAATGGAGCTTGGGAATTGATCCGCGTTTCAAACAGGATTGCTGAAATGCGCAGAGTATGCTTCAGCCCGACAATATTTTATGGCCGCTACATCCAAAACACGAATACTAATTGTTGAAGATGACGTTACCGTACGTCAGACAATTTGCAAATTGCTTGAAGAGGAAGGGTACGAGGTCTCTACCGCAGATGACGGCTTTGACGCGCTTTTGCATCTACAGCAGGCAGTCCCGGACCTAATTCTTTCGGACCTTAACATGCCTCAAATGTCGGGATTCGAGTTGCTGTCCGTTGTTCGTCGCAGATTTCCCGGGATTTTAGTCGTAGCTTCTAGTGGGGCGTACGATTCCAGTGCGATACCGAACGGGGTGATAGCTGACGCTTTTTACGCAAAAGGACAGGAAAGCGCCGAGAGGCTCTTGGAAATTGTTGCCAACCTGATCCGAACAGGTCCAGGCCATGAGGCAGCAGACACGAACGCTCCTGTTTGGATTCCCCGAAACGGTAAAGACCACGACGGCAAACCTTTCGTCGTGCTGACCTGTACGCGATGCTTGAGGTCGTTCCCCTCCACCGTCGACCATGAGCCCAAGGGAGAAGTTCTTAAAACTCCTTGCAACTACTGTCCCCACGAAGTGACCTACATCATTGATTTTTCGCGGTCTGTGAACTCACCGGGAAAGAGGGTGGCGTGGAAGGCAGCTTTTTTGAAGTCGCAGCCGGAATCTCCCGAAGCAACACTTTCTCGCGTTAAGGCGGAGATGGAGCAGCCGCGAGTCGCAAAATCCGCGCGCCGGGAAAAGAGCTAAAAACTTACAAATGCCGAAACGCCAGCCACTCGCGCCAGAACCTGCCAGTGTCGCCGGTGGGTTCCTTCCAGCACGGATCGCAACGGCGCAGAAAACAAACACTTGCGGCACCAGCCTCGGGGGCCGGGATTGTCCTGCAACATACTCGGGCAATCGATTTCCGTGACGGAGAAATGGCGCGTTTGGAAAAAGGTGCAAGGTTTGTGCACGGCTCCGATTTTAGAATTGTGTGGACAAGGTGGCCCGGTTTCAAAGGATGCTCTGTTCTTCTTCGGGAGTTTCATACCGCTGATGATTCCCTCCAGAAAGTCAGGGAGATCCTGGGATTAGTGATAACTCCAATGTCCGATCTTACCGCTGGGGAGTGAGGCTCATGGAGTCGGACCCTCAAACTATTTAGGTCGGGACTGGGTCCCAAAGACCAAATACGGCATACCTGCTCTAGCCTCGAACTGAAGCAGCAGAAAAGGTTTTCAAACGTGAAACGCATCCTGGTCGTCGGAGACAATATTTCCGCGCGGTATAGCTTACGTGGCATCTTGGAACACGAGATTAATTGGAGAGTCTGCGGCGCTGTGGATTGCAAGGTTGCCGCGACTAGGGCTCAGCAATTGAAGCCGGACCTGGTCATCCTAAGTATGTGCCTGCCTGTGATGAACGCGTTGGCTGCGACTAGGGCCGTCAGAAAAGCGATACCAGACATGCCGGTATTGGTATTCTCAGAAATCGTCAGTTTTCAGCTTGAAAACGCAGCCTTAGCGATCGGCGTCAACTCAGTAGGTTCGGCAACCGATGTCCTCCATTGGGTGCGAGAATTATTTTTGCAGAGCGCATGAAAACAAAGTACGCCGGGGCAACATCTGAGGCTGCCGCCCCGGTTCAGTCGGAAGTTTGCTCGAAATCTTAATCCGCTTGGAGCTGAAGGCATATTCATGATTTTGCGTGCATACATGGACGAAAGCTATAGCCGAGAACCAGTCTCCGAAACCTTCACACTTTCTTGCCTGATCACTGAGTCCGCGACCTGGGTGTGGTTTGAACTAGATTGGGTCAAAGTACTAGCAGCCAAGAACAAAGAACTAACAAAACAAGGCCGCCCATTGCTTTCCCGCTATCATGCGGCAGATTGCAGCTCACGGGTCAACGAATTTGCCGGATGGACAACGCCGGAGCAGATTGATTTCACAAAATCTTTAATCGGTGTGTTTCGAAAACACCAGATAAACACCGTGGCCTATAGTCTGAATCTTCGAGAACTAGGCCAAGAAATTCCGGAAAGCGCAGATGACCCGAAAAAATATGCCTACAAGTTGCTCTTAAGATTCTTGATGTTGGAAATTGGCGAGAACCAACTGAAACCCATAAAAAATTCTTTAGTCGGCATCATTCATGATCGCTGCGCATACGATGGCGCGTTGCTGGAAACTTTCAATTTAGCACTAGTTGATCCGACGTTTGAGTACAGTACAAGGTTCACTACCATCGCTTCCATGGCGTGGCAGGATTGCGTTCCTTTGCAACCTGCGGATCTCGTAGCCTACGAGAATTTTAAAGAGGCAGAGCGTCATATTCTATCTCGCGATCGCCGTAAAAGTTTGAGTAGCATTCTTGATCTCGATTCTTTCGGTGGTCGTGCTCGTTGCTTTCGACGTGAGGGGATTCGGGAAGTTAAAGCCATCATCGAGACAGCAGCTCCACAGGTCGTATAATTCGGCCCGTCATGGCCCAACCCACCTACTGGGCAGTCCGCTGCAAAACAAAAAGCTGTGGCACGCGTGCGCTCCTGAGATATATCGGCATTTACGAAGGCAAGGCGTTTATAGAACGGCCTAGTGATGCTCCGGAGTGGCTTGATTTGGACTGTTCGTTTTGTCACAGTAAACACAGGTATAGTGTGGCTGATCTGAGTCGTATAGAACCGAGCTCCCTCCCGAACCGGGGTTTGTGGAGAGGCTCCGATCAGCGCCACTGCAATATCCCTTTGGGGGAAAAATCTAAGTTCCATTTGCGCCTTCATGGCACGTGACTCCTTCTAGTCTGCAATGGTGGGGTTGGTTGTTAATTGCCGGTGGTCTTTATTTCGTTCAATTGATGGTGGTATCAGACACTACAACGCGCTGGTGTATTCGCGCCGCGCTAATTGCAGGAATGGTTATTTGCATGGCAATCTCAGTAATTCGCTTTGTGAAATGGGTGTGGCAGTAACGGCGTATAATTCGGCGCGCTATGGCAAAAGAAAAAGAATTGGCTACTGATTTGTTGAATGTGTTGGAGGATATGTACCTTGAAAATCTAGCCCTAACCGGCGTGCTTATGGTTTTTCAGCAATACGCTCCGAACCCATGGCAGAGGTTGGTTGCCGAGGTGAAGACAGCACCGGAGACTGTTGAGAAAGCTCGGCATTTATTCGCTCCGCTACGGAAAAGAATTCAAGAAGGAGATCCCCTGGAGGAGGCGATCGTAAGATTTCTAAAAGTTGGTCCCCCCAGCTCGACCCTTCATTAGAAGGCTCGCTACCTGTCGCGGCTCCTCCATTGCTAACGTTTTCCGTCGCGTTGCAAACCGCAAGCACACCGCCGTTTTCCGGCAGGCCCTCATCGTCCAGCGGGCCGATAATTACGGATCAAGGTGCAATCTCCTGGCCATTGGCTCATTGTTTGGATCCCTGAACGGTTTGTAGCCGAACCTTTATAAAATCTCGATTTCAATATCCGTCGGGTTTGACTGGGACTCCTTCGCGCCATGGCGCCTCAAATGGAGAAGCCTAAAAGCTAGAAACTCCTAAGGGGATGACATTTGATTCCATCGAAAGTGAAGAAGCTACTACAAGCCCGAAAAGGACGGCTGTACGATTCCCATGTATTGAACAGTTGACCGTTTAAAGCTGTAGTAAGGTGCCGGTACGTTCAAGATTGCGTAAATGCTTGGCCCATTCAGGGTACATGCAGCAACACCAATGTTGCTCTAAGCAGCGGAATCTTGGCCTCACCAACATCCCAAATGGAAGTTATAATATTTGTACTGAAAATGGATTACAGCAAATACGCCATCCTCGTTGTTTCCCACGACCCAACAGAGGCCGATATTCGGAGGAATGTGCTCGAAGGGGCCGGATTCGAGGTAGTCCGGGCTAATCAGCTGAGGGGGATTCGAAGAGCGTGCGAGAAGCAAGCAATCAGCCTTGTGATGATCGGCTATTCTCTTCCCCCTGCTGAAAAGCGTCGCGTGTGGGATGAGATTCGGCAGACGTGCGACGGAAATGTGCCTGTTCTAGAACTTTACAACAAGGGCAAGCAAGACCTCGTGGGCTCTCATGCACTTTTTGTTCACGAGTCGCATACCCCCGACGACTTCATAGGGGCCGTAGAGTCCATCCTCAATCCGCCGCCATCGCCTCCGTGACCGTAACTCCAAAAGCTTTTTTCATAGAATTCCTCCGGCGATACTTTTAATTACGCCCGTTTCAAGTCCATCGGGCAGAACCCCAACGTTCGCAGTTGTGTTACGGTAGCCGCGCTACAACTCCACTAAGCCAATAACCTCGACGGGCCCAAAACCCCTCGCCATTTACCTATGGGGCTTGTCGCTTGCCCGGACTAATGATGCGTCATCGAGCCGAGAAATACGAATGCTATTGCGCCTTTTATCCTTGAACGGTTTTATAGCCGAACTTTTATGAATTCTAGATTTCAATATCCGTCCGGGTTGACTGGGACTCCTGCACATTTCTCCCGTTTCAAAGAAGAAGCCTAAAAGATTAGGAACTCCCTCACAGCCAAATGTCGGATGGCATTTGTTTAGCGTGTAAGTGCGCAAAACTTCGCGCGGCACAACCTAAGAAATAGCGCTAAAAGCTGAATTGTTCGAAACAGTTTGAGTTTTGGCGGTATATTGTTCTCCGTGAAAACACAACGAGTCGCTGTCTACGCTAGGGTTTCCACATTCGCAAACCAGAGCCCCGAAATGCAGTTGGTTGAACTTCGGGAATTCGTGAAGCATCGAGGATGGCAGTTGATTAGCGAATACATTGATCATGGCGTCTCTGGCTCACACGAATCCCGCCCTGCGCTGAATCGGCTGATGAGCGATGCACGCCAGAGAAAGTTTGACATCGTCGCGGTTTGGAAAATTGATCGCTTTGGGCGATCATTGAAACATCTAGTAAATGCTCTCGCTGAACTGGAGTCAGTCGGCGTTGCGTTCGTATCCCTGAAAGATACCCTCGATCTAACTACACCTTCGGGAAGGCTACTGTTCCAACTCGTCGCGGCCATGGCGGAGTTTGAGCGGGCTTTGATTCGGGAGAGAGTCCGGGCAGGAATTCGAAATGCAAGGACTAAAGGTATTCGGTTGGGACGGCCACCTTTAGCGCTGGATAACGACCGAATCTCTCGTCTGCGGGCATCTGGGAGCTCGCTACGAGCCATTTCACGACAGCTCGGAATTTCCCTTGGCAGCGTTCATCGCGTTTTGCAGTGTTCCAATAACCCCTGAGATTGCAAGGCGTTTTGTCTGGGGTAACTAGCTGATTCGGTTTGGATGGATAAACATCGAAAAGTGTTCCAGAATTGGAGAGTTTTCGTACAGTGCAAAAAAGCAGCAATGGGCAGACGGGTAGTTTCGAAAATGGTCATTGGTATGTCTCTTTAGGTTAGGGATGTGGCCAAATGAAAACTGGCCGGTACGTCCGAATTGGGTCGCAGGTCAAACAGGTCCTGCGGGGATGGATGCGGGAGAAAAACGACCCAGCCCTCTACTCTATTAGAGTCGGAAAAATGGAAAATACATTCAGGTGCAAGGAAATAATTTCCGGTCGTGTGCAACACTGAGGTGGTTCAGGAGTCTTATGCAAGACTAGTTTCCCGCCGACAACATATTAGAGTGGAAAGGCGACAAGACCCATTCACCTTAACAAGAAAGAAATGTTGCACTGCGACAATTTAGAAAGTTAATTGGTGCCTCGTCCTTCGCTCGTTTGTGGATTTGCCTGTGCAGCTGCGGCTTCCATATTTACGTTTCCAGCTCCTTAGCTTATACTGCATACGGGAAAGGTCGAGTTCTTAGATTTTTCCTGCCCTCCGGGGGGAACACCCACCACCGTCGGGTTCGGAGGACTGACTCCTGCGAATCTGGCACCTTCAATTTGACGTGAGTAAATAGGAATGCTCACTCATCCATAGTTCGGCCTAAAAACCGTTCGTGGATGCGTTTCTTGAGTAATCCAGCGAGCCTGGGCTGCGTGAAATCACATTATTAATCGATTAAAACCGATTGTAATGTGCTGTTTTGCCACCCGGGAACGCACGTTAAAGGAGAGTTGTGCCAGGTGAGAAAAGAGTAACAACTGGTGGCGAATACGCCTTCGAAAAGCTGCTGACTACCAAGCAAGCGGCCAAACATCTTCTGATTCATCCCAAAACGCTCGAGCGCAAAGCCCGAGCTGGCGAAATTCCCGGTTACCGGGTCGGGAGGCGATGGAAATTCCGGCTCTCGCTCCTGGACCAATTTCTGCAATCTCCTGTAAATTCTAGTGGCCAATCCGTTCGCGAGAACCAGGAGAAATGATGGTCAAGCGAACGCGTTACCAAAACGGATGTTTGCAGCGCGAGAAGCGTAAAGCTGGTCCTGACGTCTGGACATACCGATGGAGGGAAACCGCAGTGGACGGAGGGAGGGTCAGTAGGAAGGTCTTTCTGGGTACGGTAGAGCAGTATCCAGCTGTTTCTTCAGCTCGTAAGGCAGCCGAACCTTTTCGCATCAACGTTAACAAGGAGACGTCTCGTTTAGTGCTCGTTCCAATTACGTTTGGGCAGCTTGTGGCCCACTACATGGAAGAGGAACTGCTCGAGGACTCACCAAACGCGACGGTACCAAAGGCGTATTCCACGATCGTCACGTACCGACGCTATTTGAAGAAATGGATCTTGCCCCGTTGGCATGATTACCGCTTACAGGATATTTATCCTGTTGCAGTTGAAGCGTGGCCGCGACAGATGGATAAATCGAATGGCACTAAGCTGAAAATAAGAAACATTATGAGCGCAGTGTTTCGGCATGGGTTGCGGTACAGGCTTTTGCCGCAAAACGAGCAAGGCAACCCCATGAAGTACGTGCGCCAGAGTGCTGGAACCAGTGCTGTGCCTTCGGTTCTGACAACCCAGCAGATTGGTAGACTCATTGACAATCTGCAGGACCCCGTACGAACCATGGCAATGGTCGCCGCATTCACCGGGCTTCGTGGTAGCGAACTGCTGGCCCTAAAGTGGGGCGACATATCTTTTGACAAGCTGGAAATTGATGTCAGCCGCGCCGTCGTGTATGGCGTTGTTGGCAAATGTAAGTCGAAAGCTTCTCAAAAGAGCGTTCCGATTCATCCGTTTATCGCAGGCGCTTTACTCGGGTGGAGACAAGTAACCGCCTTCAACCGTCCCGAAGATTGGGTTTTCGCGAGTATACGATTAAGCGGACGAAAGCCGATGAACCCGGGAATGCTTGTGAGGAAGCATTTACAACCGGCTGCCGAAAAAGCTGGAATCCCTAGCAAAGTGGGTTGGCATACTTTCCGTAGAACACTGGCTTCACTTTTGATCGCAAATGATGAAGACATTAAAGTCGTGCAGGAATTACTGCGACATGCAAATTGCAAAGTGACTCTGGATCTGTATGCGCAGGCAGATACTGCACGAAAACGGGAAGCGCAGGCAAAACTAGTGACGAGGGTACTGCCAACCATTTGGGAGCCCGAGGACTCTAGCCGACAGTGTTCCCTCGTGTTCCCATGCCTCATATCCAACAGAAGCGGCAAGCTATTGATAAATATGGTGGCCAGGGACGGAGTTGAACCGCCGACGCCAGCCTTTTCAGGGCTGCGCTCTACCACCTGAGCTACCTGGCCACGCTTGTCCCCGGTTGCTGCCAATCTCTTGGCATTCGCGAAGGAACTATTTTACTAGGCAGGAATGTCATTCCCGGCTTTGAATCCGGCAGACATTTTGAGCAGCGTCGATTATAGCAATCGAAGTTGAATCGCTCAATCAAACCCGCCCATGATCTTCAACGGCGATCGATCGCCATTCACTTTGCTGCCGACGGCGTGTGCTGCTGCAGCCACGAAGCGAGTTGTGGCGACTGCTGCGATTTCAAGTCTACGCAATAATTGATTCTTTCCACCGTCTGCTTGAAGGTTCTTTCTGCCGCATTGACTCGGTGTGCGGTGAAGAAATCGGTGACATCATCGCGCAGCCCGGGGTCACAGAACGAGCCTGCAACGGCTACTACTTCGGCGCTTGCGAAGGGTCCGCCTTTTTTCTCTACCTTTGTCCAATGAGAGCGCACAAACTCCCACGCCAACTTCTCTCCCTCTGGGTTTGTCATCACTTTGGCGATTAATCCCAGACTGTCTTGTGAACGGACATCTTCGCTGATCGCATATTCCAGCGTCCGCTGCAACAGCTTGGGATCACTGAAGTATCCGAGCGTATCTAGAAACAGGTAATACTGTTGCGGCGTTTTGGTGTCTTTGATCTTCGCCAGCACGCGGTTATAGAGTTCCTCACTGCCTGACATCGCGGACAAATGTAAAGCAGGTTGAGCTAATTCCGAGTCAACTGAGTTGGGATTCGCCAGCACCTGCTCGGTCATCCTTTTCGCTGTTTTGAGCGCCTCTGGATCCTTTCCGGTTTCACCCAAGACCATTAGCAGCTGCGCTCGCAAACTTCTCTGCTCGTCACTCTCGCCAGGTTTCGACTGCCATCCTAGATCGCGGACAGCAGGAGCCAGTAATAGCTGCAACCAGGCTTGAAATTTTTCGCGATCACTATCGTTGTCATTTGCAAGATGTCGGCCAACGTACGCTAGCTGGTCCAGCAGGGTCTCCAGCACTGCGCGATTACGGTCCGCTTGCAAGCCTTCCGCGAGCGCAAGATAGTCTCCGATCGAATCGCGTCCAATACGCATGGAGGACCAGGCATCGGACAACAGCATGATCCGCTCTTCCGGAGTCAACGCACTCTCGGCAGACTTCGCCATGTTGCGGAGCGCATCGGATGAATAGCTAGAGCGGTAGTATCCCGTCGCACCCGCATTCGCAACAACCCACGGCGCGCATCCTTTCATCGTGAAAGTTGCCTTCTTTTCGGTCAGCAGTTCACATTTCTGTTCACCTTTACTCGATCCATCTGGAGCTTCCTTCAAACATACTGGGACCTGCCAAAGTTCATTGTTACCCTCCACCTGCTCGACGCGCTGCCGGTCATAGTAATAGCGCTGTTGCGCGAGCGAAACCGTGGTGCTACCGGCAGCGCATTGCGCGCTTGCGCTGATGATCGGCGCTCCCGCTTGCTTTACGAATGTGGGCATAATTTTGTCCACCGGCTTCTTAGAAACTTTGGCCAGCGTGCCCCAGAAATCATCAGCTGTGGAGTTTCCGTAAGCATGTTGTTTCAAGTATTCGTTTACGCCGGCGCGAAAACCCTCCCGTCCAAGGTAAGCCTCCAGCATTTGCAACACCGCTGCAGCCTTGCCATAAGCAATACCGTCGAATAATTCGAAGATTTGGTCCGGAGTCTCCGCTGCCTGCTGGATGGGGCGAGTGTTGGAGAGGGAATCCACGTTGAGCGCGGTGGTTATTGCGCTAACGTCATCCAATTTGCCATTCCACTCCGGCTTCCATGCCTCGACCGGTTTGCTCTCCATCCAGGTGGCAAAACCTTCGTTGAGCCAGATATCGTCCCACCACTTCATAGTTACGAGGTCGCCGAACCACTGGTGGGCCATCTCGTGCGCAATGACGGACGCAATCAATTTTCTAGCGTTGACCGAAGCGTGCTGGTCATCTGCCAGCAGGAGGCTTTCGCGATAAGTGATACAGCCGGTATTTTCCATGGCGCCCGGAGAAAAGTCAGGAAGCCCGATCAGATCAAGTTTTGCGTAGGGATATTTAATTCCAAAATAGCGATCATAAAACTTCAAAATATTTTGGGCGGCTTCGAGCGCGAATTGGCCGAGCTCTTTTTTGCCCGAAGTGGCATAGACGCGGATGGGAATGCCGTCCGCCTCACCCTCGATATATTCGAAATTGCCAACAATTAGAGCTGCAAGGTACGAAGACATTTTCGGGGTGGTGGCGAAGCGCACGGTACGCTGACCCCCTCCCGGCCCGTCGGTGGCAGAAATTATTTTGCTGTTCGAAATCGCCGCTAAGCCTCTGGTGGCGACAACGGAGATGTCGAAGGTTGCTTTGTAATCAGGCTCATCGAAAGAAGGGAAGGCGCGACGCGCGTCAACTGGTTCAAATTGCGTCGCGGCGTATTTGCGTCCGTGATCGTCTTTACCCAGGTAGAAGCCGCGCATCTCGCTATTGAGAACGCCGCTGTACTTAATGTGGATGATGGCCTCGCCAGCCGGGATGGGCTTCTCGAGGGCCAACTCGGCCTGCTCTTTATCTTTATTAATTGTGACTTTGGCAGTCTCAGTCGCCCCGTCGGCGGAGATTGTGGCCGTATCGAAAGTGAGTTCTACCGCATTCAAGACAATCTGGGATGCTGGCTGCTCAATGCGGACGCGAATGGTTTCATCACCGGTGAATGTGGCCTTATCCAAATCCGGGGTGAACGTCAGACGATAATTCTCCGGTGTTGTAGTCACGGGCAGCCGTTGGCCGGAGCAGAGGCATGTGCCCAGTAAGAGGGAAACCGCGGGCACGATAATTTGTTTCATTTGTCCTCGGAATTTGTTTCGGATTTTCTACGATGTAATTGAAGAATGCCGCGTTGCCGGCAATTTACGATACGAATAGTTAGTGAACAAAGTTCGAAATGAGATTTCCATTCAAGATTGTGAATGCGCATTTGCTGACCCCAATCCAGTATGCGATTTCACGATAATCATCTACGTCAAATATCCCGAGGTCGGCATCTTTACCGGGCGCGATGGAGCCTTTTCGCCGCTGTACTCGAAGCGCGCACGCGCCATTAAACGTGGCTGCAGAAATGGCCTCGGCGGGCGACATTTTCATTTGCGTGCACGCCAGCGACATCACGAATGCCATGCTGGAAGTGGGCGATGAGCCAGGATTGTAATCAGTCGCCAAGGCCACTGCGACGCCTGCGTCTATCAACTTTCGCGCCGGCGGATAGTTTTTCAGTCCCAGGAAATAATTGGCCCCGGGCACCAATGTGGCCACTGTATTATGGCGCGCGAGTCGCTTAATGTCGTCGTCGCTGACGTGGTCAAGGTGGTCGAATGACGCCGGGTCGAATCGCAGCAACGGTTGCAAGGTTGTCTCGTTCAACTGGCCAACATGGGCGCGTACTTCCAGTCCGTGGGCTTTCGCAGCTTCAAATATCTGCGAGGCTTCTGCCGGACTGAAAGCTCCGCGCTCTATGAATACGTCTACGAACTGGGCGAGTTTGCGCCTTGCGGCCTCGGGCACCATCTCTCTACAGACGAGCTTGACGTACTTTGGTGAGCGGCCCCTGAAGTCGTGAGGGACTACATGCGCTGCTAACAACGTGCTTATGACGGTGCCCGGCCATTGCCTGGCGGCAGCGCGGATTGCTTCCAGTGACTTTAGTTCTGATTCCACTGTAAGTCCGTAGCCGGATTTTGTTTCGACTGTCGTCGTCCCCTGTTGGGCCATTTCCTGTAATGCGGCTACGACTTTTTCTGCCAGAGCGTTCCTATTTGTATTGCGGACCCCGTCGAGACTTGACCGGATGCCGCCGCCTGCCTCGGCAATTTCTTCGTAGGTCGCGCCGGCGATTCGTTTTTCAAAATCAACCAATCGCGGTTCCATGAATACCGGATGCGTATGAGAATCCACGAATCCGGGAAGCACGACCTTGTTTTTGCAGTCAATTTCGAAGAGTCGTTTGCGATTCTTGAAAATCCAAGGATCTCGCATTGCCTCTTTATTTGAGCCGACGGAGACGATCTTTCCTCCAATGCACAGCACGGCGGCGTCTTTGATCATGCCGAGATCGCTGAGTTCAGTTCCGCGGCGCGGGCCGTGTTCTTCGGACGGGAACTTTTGGGAGGACCGTAGAGTGAGGAGCTGAGGGATATTCATCAGGAGCAGACCCCCCGAGCTTTCAGGAATATCTGCCCCCCGCTGCGAGATTCCTTTGCTACTTGCCGATGAATTGTTTTTAGACTGTCCCACGCTGATGCAGTTTACCAGCTACTTTTGCATCGGGATCTGCACGCCGTTGTTGGCGGCGAAGTCCTTGGCCTGATCGTAACCAGCGTCTACGTGGCGGAGAATTCCCATACCTGGATCGGTCGTTAAAACGCGCTCAATTCTTTTCGCCATCATTTCGGTGCCATCCGCTACAACGACTTGTCCGGCGTGCAGGGAGTATCCGATGCCAACACCGCCGCCGTTGTGAATCGAAACCCACGAGGCGCCAGCGGCCGTGTTGACCATGGCATTCAGTAGCGGCCAATCAGCGACCGCATCACTGCCATCTTTCATACTTTCAGTTTCGCGGTAGGGAGACGCCACCGAACCGCAATCCAGATGATCGCGGCCAATAACGATAGGCGCCTTGAGCTTTCCCTTTTTTACCAGGTCGTTCATGGCGAGTCCGAATTGTGCGCGCTCGCCGTATCCAAGCCAGCAGATGCGTGCAGGCAATCCTTGAAACTTGATTCGCTTTTTGGCCAGTTCAATCCAGCGGCGAAGAATTCGGTTCTGCGGGAAAAGCTCTAACACAAGATCATCGGTAACATGGATGTCGGACGGTTCGCCGGAAAGCGCGACCCAGCGAAACGGGCCCCGGCCTTCGCAAAATAGCGGACGAATATACTCGGGCACGAAACCGGGAAAGTCGTACGCGTTCTTAACGCCCTGCTGAAAAGCAAACGTACGAATATTGTTTCCGTAATCAAAAGTTACCGCGCCCATTTTCTGCAGACGCAGCATGCCTTCCACGTGGCGGGCAATTGTGTTGAGAGATTTTTCCTCATACTGTTTCGGATCGCTCTTGCGCAGCGCGATTGCGCCTTCCAGACTCATTCCATTTGGAACGTATCCATTCAGCGGATCATGAGCGGACGTCTGGTCGGTAAGAATATCTGGGACTACGCCCCGGTCCGCGAGCTCGTTAATCACGTCGGCGCAATTTCCGACCAAGCCGACTGAAACATTCTCTTTTTTCCGGACGGCGTTCTTGAGAATTCGCAGAGCCTCGTCCAGCGTCGTGACCATGAAATCGCAATAGCCAGTCTTAAGGCGTTTCTTGATGCGTTCCGGATCAATATCTATCCCCAGAAACGCCGCGCCAGCCATGGTCGCGGCCAGTGGTTGAGCGCCACCCATTCCGCCCATGCCTCCGCTGACGATCAACTTGCCGGCGAGATCTCCACCAAAATGCTTCTCCGCAGCCGAGGCGAAAGTTTCAAATGTTCCTTGGACAATTCCTTGCGAGCCGATATAAATCCACGAGCCTGCGGTCATTTGTCCATACATCATGAGTCCGGCGCGTTCGAGCTCGTTGAACTTCTCCCAGTTGGACCAGTGCCCAACCAGATTCGAGTTTGCAATCAGCACGCGCGGGGCATACTCGTGAGTTTTTAAAATTCCTACAGGCTTTCCGGATTGCACTAGAAGGGTCTCGTCATCGTCGAGACTTTTAAGCGAGGCCACAATCGCGTGGTAGGCGGGCCAGTTGCGGGCCGCGCGTCCGGTGCCACCATAAACCACCAGATCGCGTGGACGCTCTCCCACTTCTTCATCGAGATTATTCATCAGCATTCGCATGGCGGCTTCTTGTTGCCATCCTTTGCAGGTCAGGGAAGTCCCGCGAGGCGCATGAATTGGAGTGTAAGTGGAAGGAGAAATTTCTGTTTCGACCGGCATGCCTAGATGTTAGTGCTTCGCGCAGATGGGATCAAATCCGAAACGGGAGAAGGTGGGGTGGCGCATCTTTGACGGATTCTTGGTCAAGGATGAGAAGAGTTAGACCCTCTCCCAACGCTAGATTTGGAGACCAAGGCTTATAATGTGTCCGTTCACAAATCAGAGCGGGCGACGCTTCCTGTCGGAGCTTTTGATGCCGCGAACTTTCTACAAGCTGCTGTCGTCTGCAGTTGCTTTTATTGCCTGCACAATTATTCCCTGCCACAATGCGGTTGCTCAAACTAAAAGTGATGGAAGGGTCGTCGTCGAAAGCTTTACGATTTTGGGAACGCGGGCTATTGATTCAGAGAAATTGGCCGAGCTCACCGGCAGCATGTCTGGATCCACATTCAACGACGATGCCGAAGAGTTGAAAGAGAGAATAAGGGCGCAGTTTCAAGATCGTGGCTATTTCAAAGCGGAAGTAGCGAAACTGGAGATCAAGGTGCTCGATCCGCTGGCCTCCCCGAAACCAGTGCGGCTAGAAGCCCAGGTCAGCGAGGGACCATTGTGCTCATTGTCCAACATCGAATTCACCGGCAATCATGCATTTACCTCACAGGATTTACGAGCGAGATTCCCGATTAAATCTGGCAGCGAGTTCGCGCGATCCAAGGTTGTAGCCGGGCTTGAGCGCATACGAGACATCTATACGTCACGAGGCTTTCTTGAAGCAGTTTTCATTCCGGACGCAAACCTGGATTCGAGCTCGACGGCAAAGCTAAACGTCGAAGTGCGTGAAGGCTTGCAATACCGAATGGACAAACTGGAGATCTTCGGGCCGGCCGAGATCGCGGAAAAGCTTCAGATGCGATGGGAACTTCCGACCGGAGCTCCGTACGACGCTTCCTATACGACGACTTTCTTGGAAAAGAATAATTCGCTTCTTCCGGAGGGCTTCAGTCCCATAAATGGAGTTGGAGTATTTCTTGATTGTCGGGATGCCTTGGTCTCCGTTCACCTACATCTGACACAAGATCCGCAGCATGGATGGAGCGAAACACGCAGATTGTGCGCCGGAGGGCGTGAAAGACGAGTCGCATGGAGAGAAATGATAACTACAACAATGAAAGGGGTTACTCGTCGCTCCGGTATACCCATCCTTGATGAAAACCGTCCACTACCAGGTGCTGTACGCGGTCCCGTCGCTGGAGACTGCAGTTGAGCCACTGTGGACGTCGTTGATTCCGCCCTCCTGCTGGTCCGGAGACATCAATGTAGAGTCTTCCTGGTCTACTGCCCAGGTATCGTTCTTGCTGGTCATGGGATCGGTGGGAATCTGCTTGATGTAATGCGACTGTACCAAGTCGTCGAGCGATTGCGGCGCCTTTTGTTTGTCCAGCGTATATTGCGAAATCACTGAGCGCAGAGTGAAGAGGTTCTGTCGCAGCACGGTCTCCCTCGCCCGCACGATGGACTGGTTATACGCCGGGACGGCAACCGAGACTAAGATCAAGATCAGGCTGATGACAACCATCAGTTCGATCAACGTGAAGCCCCGGATTTTCTTTTTGCTCAACATTAATTTTTCTATTTACCAATCTTTATATTGCGTTCCATCTAGCCCGGAACCTTGAGATTTTGTGAACACATCGAAAACGTTGTTTCCGTCCCATGAATCAGATTTCGGGTCGTCTTGCATGGAGTGCATGCCCCATTCCGCGTTTCCAGTCATTGGATCAATGGGAATCTTCCGCAGAAAACGCAGCTTCTTGGTGTTTATGCTCACGCCGTTTACCAAAGTTTCGAGATCGGGCGGATAGCCATCCGAACCGACCTTCGTCTGGAATGCCCCGCGATCAGCAGCATCTTTATAGCGATCAATAGCGTCCCGCATCTCCCAGAGATCGCGCCGCAGTTCGCGCTCTTTCTCGCGCTTGATTGTGATTCTCGCCATGGGCAAAGCGAGCGAGGTCAGAATCAGCAGGATCGTGGTTGCCACGATCAGCTCGATGAGCGTGAATCCGCTCATTCTGCCGACACTGCGACTCTTTATGCCCGCCCTCATAGGACTACTATCGTCGGAAATAATTGAACCCTTCAGAGGTTGCTTGTTGGAAACATCCATCATTGAATCGTGATCGTCGCCGCCGTGCCTGCAACCTGCATGGGCTGCATGCCGGGATCCTTCGCGCCGCCTTTGGAGATTGCCAGCGTACCTTGTCCGCTAGCTTTGGCCATAAATGTCAGCGTGACCACTGATCCCTGCCCTGAAACTCCGCTAGCGCCCGGAGGCCTGGTAGCTGTGATTTGCAAAGTGCCGCTGGTGGCATCGTCGCGATGAACCAGTGCGACAGCCTGGCCATCCTGCGAGAGGAAGCCTCCATTGGACACGTTCACGACTTGCAAAAGTTTTGGATCGTAGCTCACTTGCAGCGGCACCGAGTATGCGTTCTGCGCCCCATTCAGCATTACGTTCACGGTGAAAGTTGAACCTGCCGGCTGAGCAATGCTGGGCGGATCGAACCCGAAACTTGCTGCTCCCGGCTGCGGAGTTAGAGGCTGCGGGGGTGGAGCTTGCGCAGGCGAAACCTGCGAAGCTGAATTCGGCGCCGCGGGAGGCTGTCCAGCGGGCTGGCTCGCACTTGGAGGAGGCACGGTGGCTGAGGAAGACTCCGTCGAGTTCACCACTGCGGCATGATTCACACGACGCATCTGGATTGCGCCCGCCGTGCCGACATCCAACGCAGTTTGGTTCAAATCGTTGAGTTCCTGGCCGCGCACGATATGCGGGACCAGCACAAAGACAATCTCGTTTTCTTTATGCTCGACGTTGGTCTGACCGAACAAATATTTGAGGATGGGAATCTGCGACAGTCCGGGGATTCCAGTCAAAGAGCGGATTTGCTGTTCTTCCAGCATTCCTCCGAGAAGATTTACTTCGCCTTCCTTTAATCGTATTTCGTGCTCAATCTTTCTTTGTCCAATAATCGGCTGGCTGATGCCGCCGATATTTGCCTGGCTTGTCACCGAGGAGATATCCATCGTGATCTTGAGCGTTACCTCTCGGCCGGCGTGAACCTTCGGGGTGATGTCAATATTCACGCCAACATCCAGGTACTGGAATTGCGTGTTGACGAGAGGGTTTATGCCGACTCCGCCAATGCCGGGCTGAAACGACCCGGTTGCCACTGGCACGCGGTCGCCAATTTTTAACGAGGCCTTCTGCCCATCAACTGCCCTGATTTGCGGATTTTGAATGAGTTTGGTGTTGCTGTCACTGAAAAGCGCACTCAGGGTTGCGGGCGTGATTGTGACTTGAAAGTCGGTGGCGTTAAGATTTCCGAGCGCATTCAGGCTGATTCCGCTGCCGGAAGAAGGAGTCGTACTGGGCGTCGTTGTGGTCCCGTTGGTTGTTGTGGTGGTGGTTGTATTGATATTCGGCTGCAACGAAATGGTAGCGCTGGTGGGCGGACTGATACCCAGGTTGCGGGTCTTGTCGCGACTCACTTGCATGATGGCGATGTCAACGATGACCTCAGACTTCGACTTATCCAGATCACCCACGAGCTTTTGCGCCAAGGCGACTTGGTCCGGAGTTCCGCGTACCACAATCGCGCCCTGCGACGGCAGAGGCTGAATGCGGGCGATCTCAAGGATTTGCCGCAGCGCGTTCACTACATCCTGCAATTCGGTGGGCTGAGAAAGATTAGCCAGATAAAAAGTCTTGATAACGCTCTGTTCCAAATCTTTGCGCTTCGCGGGATTGTCGGCTGCGACAAAAATTGTGTTCGGCGTAACCGGGCGCCAGAAGGTCTTCGATTCCAGCGCCACAATCTGCAGCGCTTCCTCGAGTGACACACCGTTCAATTCGATTTTCACCCGCCGCGAGGTGTAGTCGGGATCGAAGAGCACGTTGATGCCTGCAAGCTTCCCAATGGTCTCGTAGATCACCTTGGTGTCTTCGGTCACTTTCAGAGTGATGGGGACATTCGAAATCGTCGCCAGGTCCACCGGACCTTGCGCGTCGTCGAGGCGCTTTTGCAATCCCGTTGCCGGACTATTGGACGATTTAGGAACTGGAGCTGCTCCGGCGGCGTCAATCATTTTTTGGGTACGGCGGATTTCCTGCTGGGCGATAAAGCTCGACGAGTCTATGGCGGCAGCCTTGCGGAATTCCGCCATGGCTTCTTCGAGCTTGCCGGCATCCCGCAGCAACTGGCCGCGATGGACGTGCGAAGCCCCGGCTAGAAAGCGCAGGCGTTCATAAGCGGAGCGATAGGTCAGATCTGTCGGTTTTTGCTCGTAAGCCTGCCGGTACAGATCGAAAGCTTGTTCATAATTCTGGCGGGCTTCGGCGTCTTTACCCTTGCTGTACAAGGCTTTGGCGCTGTCAGCAATGGCCGGAGCGGCCACAAGAAGCGTCAACACAACGATTGCCGCCAAGCGAATCAGGCGTCTCATGAATGGTTCCTCGCAGGCAGTCTTGCACAAAGGGCAAAGAATACCCAAACTTTACTCATTTATACCCGCCAAAAAAGACGAAAGCTCGCGTGATTATAGCATCGCCTTCCCTTGCGAAGTGACTGCTGCACAAGGTAGTTACACTCATTAGGGCCGGGTTTATTCCGAGAAATACCGATGAGGCACTGGCTAAATCCGCTCCCGCTGTAACGCATCCGAAGTTATTGCGTTACCCTACAGTTAGCTATGGCACGCCAGACAGCTCATCCAACGAAATCAACTCCTCCAAAAAACGTTCAGCGCGACCCGACTGCCGCCGGACAACGCGACGCTGCTGTTAATAGGATCGCTTCACATAACTACTTCTTGCTCGAAAAATTTGAGACCGGGATAGTTTTAAGCGGGACGGAGGTCAAATCCGTGCGCGCAGGACTAGCCAACCTCAAAGATGCCTATGGATTGCTGAAAGATGGGGAACTCTGGCTGCTGAACTGTCACATCGGGCCGTATGAACACGGAAACATCGCTAATCACGCTCCGCTGCGCACCCGCAAGCTGCTCATGCATGCGGAAGAGATTCGCAAACTTATTGGGAAAACCCAGCAACGCGGGCAGACCCTGATTCCCACTCGAATGTATTTCAAAAACGGCAGGGTCAAGCTGGAACTGGCCCTGGCCAAAGGCAAACAACTATGGGACAAGCGCGAAACCGAGCGCCGCAGGACGGCGGACAAAGAAGCAAAAGACGCTGTGGCGAGATCCCGCAAGGGCAGGTAGCGCGAGGGCGGCAATCTGCATTCAGAGGATAGCTCGCAGCAAAAAGCCGCTATTTCATCAAATCGCAATTCCCTACACACTTCACCGTCTGCAACTCGATCTCGGCTTTCTTGTGCGAGATTTGTGGACCGTCCGGCATAACGATCAGCGATTGAGGACCGTCCGCGAGATTGAAGGTGCAATCGAAGTTCATGGACTGCACGCCGCGCTGTTTGCAGGAAGTGTTCGACAAAGCTGATGCCAGCATTCCTGGAGAATCGTAAACCTTGTCGGCCAGTTGGGACGACATTACCGCAATCACCATCGGGGACGCGGATTTAATCTTGACGCTGAGTTGCTGTCCATTGCGTTCGGGCGTCAGCAGGCTATAAATCTTGGGCGTTGAACTCACCTGATACTTTTCTTTGACCAACCTCACCCACCGAAACTCGGGTTGCAGGCAATGGTCAACGCAAGTCCAACTGTAATACTGAATGTGAACGTCGTTCGCGGGCAAGAAGGGGCGGGCGTTGCGACCTAGAATGATGTCAACAGCAGTTAGTGCTGTGTGATCGTTCCGTTCATCCCGTATTACAAGCACCATGGGACGGTTAGGCGGCAGTTCACAGGTGTAGGTCGCGCTGACGACATGCCGATCAAGACATCTCCACTCGATACGGCTCATGTACTCGGGATTCTGCATGGCCGCTGTCCACTCATCAAATGGCGTGAGAGCAATGGTGATCGGTTTTTCCGAATCAATATCCACGTGGATGTTGCCACCCTCGGGACCGGGCCGATAGACGCGACCGGTCTGATATTCAGCTGCCACAAGTTGCAGAGTTTCTGCATTGGCGGCTGTCCAATCGAAAACCTTGTCTTGTCCGAATGCGAAGGTGACGGATGCGCACAACAGCAGCCCGACAATCAGACCATTTTTCATAATTAGGGGTATTTCAGCCCGGAATGAAGAGTTCCACAACTGGAATCGGTTTGACGGCATGACGCTGGTAACTAAACTTAACCTCAAGGTCCTGACTAGCCGTTAGCGTCGTTGATCTTTACTGCATCGTCACATGGCCTTGCGCTTTTGGCGGGATGCAAACGATACTTAGATCATTCTCATGAAAACAAATCTCTCTCTCTCAAATCCGGCTGAAGTTGAAACGGAATGCCTGGTTGTGGTCGCGCTTGACCGAAACCCCAAAAAGAGTTCTGGCGAATCCAGCAATGGAAGCCTCGGCAAGAGTTTCGATAAAAACAAAGACTCCAATAAGGCGATCGAAGTCTCCCTGGAAACGGTTGAGGAAACTGTGCTCGCTGCCGTGGCCGACGTTCTTGCCGGCGGGGAAGTGACCGGCAAAATGTTTGAATCCACGCTGCTGCATCGCCCCGCTAAGTTGAAGGCCAAACGGCTGCTGTTGCTTGGTGGCGGCAAAGCGAAGAACTTCGGATCGGTCGAACTTCGCAAGCTGGCGGGAGCTGCGACACGAATGTTGAAGGCCAAGGGAATTCGAAGCTTCGCTTTTCTGGTACCAGACAAAGCCATACAAGCCGATGAAGCGGTGAAAGCGATTGTCGAGGGGTCCTTTGTCGGAAATTTCGATCCCGATACCTACAAAAGCGACCGCAAGGACCAGAAAATTGACGCGTTAACGGTCATCGCCGCCGGCGAGCAATCCGCGTTGCAAGCAGCGGTTGAGCGCGCGCGAATTATTGGAGAGTCGCAGAACTTCACTCGCGACTTGGTGAACGAGCCCGGAAATCATATGACCCCGACGATTCTCGCGGAGCGCGCCAAGAAAATGGCAGAAGAGGTCGGACTAAAAATCGAAGTTTTCGGCGGGGAGAAAATCCGCGAACTGAAAATGGGAGCATTCTGGGGAGTTGCTCAGGGCTCGGACGAGCCTCCGGCATTGATCATCTTGCGCTACGAGCCGGCGGGCGTTCCCGAAAAGCCGGTGCTCGGACTGGTGGGCAAAGGCATCACCTTCGATACTGGAGGGATCTCCATCAAGCCCTCCGATGGCATGGAAAAAATGAAGTACGACATGGCTGGCGGAGCCGCGATGCTAGGCGCGATGCGCGCGATTGCCTTGCTGAAGCCACAGGTGCGAGTGACGGCGATCGTTTGCGCGTCGGAGAACATGCCTTCCGGAAAAGCGCAGAAGCCGGGCGACATTCAAATCGCGATGTCCGGCAAGAGCATTGAGATTATTAACACCGACGCTGAAGGACGACTCGTGTTGGCCGATGGTCTCTGTTACGCCCGCCAGTTGGGGTGTACTCACCTGATTGATGCCGCGACTTTGACGGGTGCGGTCGTGGTTGCTCTGGGCCATGTGAATGCGGGAGTATTCTCTAACGATGAAAAGATGTATGAGAGCTTTAGCCGCGCTCTGCTCAAGGCAGGGGAGAAATTCTGGCGGCTTCCTTTGGACGAGGAATATCAGGAGAGCATTCGCTCTAACATCGCGGACATTGTAAACTCCGCAGGACGCGGCGGCGGTGCGGTTACGGCAGCCATGTTCCTGAAAGAGTTTGCGGAAGATACTCCGTGGATGCATCTCGACATCGCTGGCACCGCATGGATGGAAGAAGGCAAGCCATGGATTGCGAAGGGCCCGTCGGGGATTGCGGTGCGAAGCTTGGTTGAATTCGCTCAGGAATTTAAAGCGTAGAAGTCTACACGTTGAATATTGCAGCAAACTGGAGGCTTCATGAAAGCATTGTTTTCCATAGGTCTGGTAGTTATGGTGCTGGGAATTCTTTCCTTCTTCGTGCCGCTGCCGCATTCAGAGCATCATGGCGCAGATCTCGGAGACGTACATCTGGGAGTTACGACAAAGCATGAATCCTTACTGCCGGTCGGCGCGAGTGTGGCGCTCGTCGTTGTGGGTGCTGGAATGATGCTTGCGGGACGCGGCAAAGCGTGAATGTAAAACGCGAGCTCGGACGAGCTTAACTGCAGCGGGTTTTCGATCCACTCGATTCCTAGTTGAGCCGCGTCCGAGTCCCAGCACATGTCATCTCAGCTTTACATTGCTGCGGGGACGGTGATCCCCATCACACTTAGAACGCGGGTCAGTTCTCGGCGGACAATCCAGGCGGTTGCCAGCAGAAAGTCTCTGCGCTCTTCATCGGCCTCATTGAGAATGGGATGGCGATGATAAAACGCGTTGAAAAGCTGGGCCATCTGGAACGCATGTTTCGCTAAATATGCAGGTTCGGTGGTACTGATGCATTGGTCAACTAGGTAAGAAGTTTTCGACGCCGCCAGCCACAGCTCCCAGATCTCGTTGCCGGATTCTCCGGCGAGATATTTCGCAAAATTGACATCCAGTGAAAATTGATCGGGATCAATTCCCCCCTTGCGAAAAATGTTGCTCGCTCGGACTGCCGCATATTGAGCATAAGGACCGGTCTCGCCTTCGAAGCTCAGGGCCTCCTTGAAATCGAAAGCGATCACCGATGACTTGGTGACTTTGAGCATGAAATAGCGCAGCGCGCCGATGGCGATTTGCGTTGCGATGGTGAGGCGGACGTCCTCGCTTAATTGGGGATGGCGGGCATCTACTTCACTCTTTGCGGAAGCGATCAGACGGTCAATGAGATCGTCTGCCTTCACTCCGAAACCCTTCCGTCCTGAGACCTCTATGTAAGGACGAAGCTTGTCTTCGTCCGAAAGTTCATATCCCAATTCGCCCGCGCAGCGTGGAGTAAGCGCGACCATTTCGTAGGAAAAATGAGTGTAGTGATTAGCTTCTTTGCTGTATCCCATGGCACGCAGGGCATCAATCACGGTGTTCTGGGCCTCGGACTGGCGGGCGTCAATGACGTTATAAATTTCGCCGACGTCTCCGAAATGCGGATGCTGCGGCTCGCCATCAGTGGTTGAAATCCAGCAATCGTGCTGGTTCGGATAGCGATAAAACTTTCGGTATCCGAAGTCGCGCCCGAGCAATCCAAACTTCCACAAATGATAGGCGATGTCTTTGCCAACATAGCCTACGGTGCCGTTCGAGCGCACGATGACTTTCTGATCTTCTTCTGCGACTGCGTCGTCTGTTTCGGGATCTTTCGGCGACGTTTCGATGTCCGAGATTCTCGTTCTGGCGGTACCTCCGCGCCGCATCACCCAACACCCTTTGTTTTTGCCCTCCGTTTCCAGAGACAGAACGCCGCGATCTTTTAGTTGAATAAATGCAGCATCCCAGAAGTGAAGTTTTAGAATTTCACTTTCGCGAGGCAGGAAATCGTATTCGATATCCAGGCGGTCCATCGTCTCCAGATGTCGCCTGAGAACGGCCACTGCGATGATTTCGGCAATTGCGGCGACCTGATTGTCGCCTTGTTCTAAATCATGTAAGGTTTGCGAGCGAAATTTGAGATTCTCTTTCTCTTGAGCGTACCAATGGGATACTCGCGCGTATAAATCCCAGCAGTAGTAGTCGAATCGCGGCTGGCTGGCGAGTTGTTCGATTTCCGCGCGTGCCTTCTTTTCTATGTGAAGAAAACCAACCACGACATCTGCGACTTGCACGCCGGTGTTGTCAATGTAGTTCTGCACATCCACCTCGTGTCCTGCCGACTTTAGCAGACGGACAAAAGTGTCTCCGAGGATGGCATTGCGAAGGTGTCCCACGTGCGCGGCCTTGTTGGGATTGATGCTGGAGTGCTCGACCAAAATTTTGCCAGAAGGAATTGCGGCCTCGAGCTTCTTATCCGCTGCCAGGGTCGCGGCGAACTTGGCGCGGTCCACGCGGGCATTGATATAGCCCGCGCCCGCGACCTCGAACTTCTCGAAACCTTCGATCGCGCCAATTCCGGTTACGATTTCTTCGGCTATTTTGCGCGGCGCTTTTCGAAGTTTTTTCGCCAGTTCAAAGGCGAGCGGCAGGGCATACTCTCCAAACTCCACCTTGGGAGGCTGCTCTATGACAATTTTCGGCAGCTCAACATCGTAAGTTCGCAGCAGAAAGTCGCGGATGTGTTGGGCAAGCCGGCGTTCCAGGTGGCGATACAAGAGTCCCTCTAAGCTGTTGAAGAAAAAAGTGATTGTACCAGAGCGTATTGGTCCGTCCGTTTGACGGCAATTGTTGCCTTCCCTATGATAAAAGCTCCGGCACGGACTGAAACTTCCTTTGCAACTCTAGAAAAACTGGACAATAACTTAGGCTGTTGCCGGGGTTGTCGCCGATTTACGGAAAGCAGCGAATGAGCGAAAAGTTTTACATTACGACTCCGATTTATTACGTGAATGCGCGTCCGCATATCGGCCACGCCTATACCACGATTGCGTGCGATGCGATCGCACGGCGGCAACGCATGCTGGGCAAGGGAACATTTTTTCTCACCGGCACCGATGAGCACGGGCAGAAGATCGAACGTGCGGCGCAAGCAGCTGGAAAAAGTCCGCAGCAGCTTACGAATGAAGTTTCCGCGGAGTTTCGCGCGCTGTGGGACCGGATGGGCCTGACGTACGACGACTTTATTCGCACGACCTCAGAGAAGCACAAATATGGTGTTCAGGAACTTTTCCGGCGTATTCGAGATAGAGGATACATCTATAAGGGCGAATATAGCGGACAGTATTGCGTGTTCGATGAGCTCTATGTTGACGCTGTAGGGCCGGGCGCGCCGTGTCCGGAGTGCGGACGTCTCACGGAAACAGTGAAAGAAGAGAACTATTTCTTCAAACTGTCGGCGTTTCAAGACAGGCTGCTCGATCTCTACACTGGCGATCCGAATTTTATTCGTCCCGACACACGGCGCAACGAGGTGATGTCGTTCGTGCGTTCGGGATTGCGCGATCTCTCCATCAGTCGCAGCACTTTTTCGTGGGGCATCCCGGTTCCGGACGATCCGAAACACGTTATCTATGTATGGCTCGATGCGCTGGCGAATTACATTACCGCGCTCGGTTATGGATCGTCCGATACGAAGTTATTCGAGAAATTCTGGCCCGCCGATCTGCAAATGATTGGCAAAGAAATTGTGCGCTTCCATTGCGTCTACTGGCCTGCGTTTCTGATGGCCGCAGAACTTCCATTGCCGAAGAGCATCGTAGCGCACGGCTGGCTGTTGTTTGAAGAGAACAAGATGTCGAAGTCGCGGGGGAACATTGTCCGGACCGAGACGATACTCGACGTTTTGGGCGCGGACGCGCTGCGATATTTTTTGCTGCGTGAAATCGTCTTCGGGCAGGACGGATCATTTTCATTCGACGCATTGGTTCAGCGCTACAACTCTGATCTGGCAAATGGTCTGGGCAATCTCGCTAGCCGCACGCTGACTATGATTACTCGCTATTTTCGAGGTGAGATTCCATATCCCTCGGGTAGCGCGTCGCTCACACCGGCAGACCATGCCATCCGTCAAGCCGCGGAAACTGCGATTCGAGAATGCAGCCAGTTTTTTGCTGAATACAAATTCTCGGCCGCGCTGGAGGCGATTTGGATTCGCTTGATTGCAGCGGTGGATAAATATATTGTCGAAAACGAGCCTTGGGCATACGGCGAGAAGCAGGATGAAGTGAGTCGCTCGCGCTTGGCTACTATCTTGTACACGAGCGCTGAGGCGCTGCGGATTGTGACGGCACTGGCGCACCCAGTGATTCCCGATGCAACCACGAAAATCTGGGCTCAGATGGGACTGGGCGACATCCAAAGGTTTCCTCTCGCAGATATTAGGTGGGGACAGCTTCGCTTAGGAACCAGGCTAGGCAAAGTGGAAGCCGTTTTTCCGCGCGCCGACAAGAGCGCAATTGAAAGGATGCAGAAGATGGAGGATCAGGGAAGGCCCAGCGTGGCGGGAGACGTAGCCAAGGAAAATGCGACTCGGGCAACGGAAGCGCAAGTAACGCCTGCCGCCAAGCCCTCCCACGGCACGGGAGCGACTTTTGCCGCCCAGCCGGCTGGAACCACTGATATAGCAGCGCAAGCCCCAGCGATTACACCACCGCCGATCGTGGAAGCTGGAAAAGAAAAAATCAGCATTGATGACTTCGCGAAAGTGGAGTTGCGCGTGGCAGAAGTGAAAGTCGCCGAGAAAGTGAAGGGCGCCGACAAGCTACTGCGTCTCGAGGTTGACCTGGGGACCGAAATCCGCCAAGTGCTCGCGGGCATTGCAGAATCATATGCGCCGGAATCATTGATCGGACGCAAAGTCGTAGTCGTGACCAACCTCGCACCCCGAAAAATGCGGGGATTGGAATCAAACGGAATGATTGTGGCGGCATCTCCGGAAGGCGGAAAAGCGGTGCTGGCCAGCTTCTTGGAGGATGTGCCACTGGGGACGCGACTTAAATAAACTTCGAATCAACCCACGCAGATCGGTTCCAACACCATGTACGTAGATTCCCACGCCCATCTCGAGATGGAACAGTTCAATGCCGACCGTGAGCTGGTTATTCAGCGGACGCGAGAAGCGGGTGTCGCAACGGTGGTTGCGATTGGGAGCGGCACCGGCCCGGGATCGCTGGACTGCGGGATTCAGTTGGCGGAAAAATATCCATTCATTTACGCGACGATAGGAATTCATCCTCACGAAGCACGGCTGGCGACGGAGAATGATTTTAAGGAATTGGAGCAACTGGCGAAGCGTCCTAAAGTAATTGCCTGGGGAGAAATTGGTCTGGATTACTTTTACGATCATTCGCCGCGCGAACTTCAGCAGCAGGTATTTCTTCAACAGATGGAGTTGGCGCGGACAGCGAAGCTTCCGATCGTGATTCACTGCCGTCCGTCTGACGGTAGCGAAAACGCGTGGGACGATTGCCTGAACCTAATAGACGAACACTGGGCGGCCGGCGGACTGGGCGGCATCCTGCACTGCTTCACCGGTACTCCCACTCACGCAAAGCGGGCGCTGGACATGGGCTTCATGATTTCCTTCGCAGGCAACATAACTTTTCCGAAGGCGCAGCCGATTCGAGATGCGGCCAAAGATATACCGCTGGAGCGAATTCTCATAGAGACGGATGCTCCTTTTCTTGCCCCGGTTCCGCATCGCGGCAAGCGTAACGAGCCCGCGTTTGTGAAAGAGACCGCCAAAAAATTGGGCGAAATACTACAACTCTCCGGGGAAGAAGTAGGTGCGACGACCGCAGACAATTTTTACCGGTTCTTTTCACTTCACGAAAGGTCAAACTCCATTTAGCCTGATTAGTGCATCTTTCGCGGGGACAAGCTAATCTAGCAAGCAGAAGCTAACAGCATGCCAGAGAATACTTTCGATATCGTCAGCAAGCTCGACCTACAAGAGGTCGCTAACGCTATTCAGCAGGCGCTGAAAGAAGTCCACACACGCTTTGATCTAAAAGATTCGAAGTCGAACATTGAGCTCGACGGCAAGGACGCCATCGTGATGCATTCGGCGGACGAGTACAAGCTCAAAGCTGTGAATGATGTCTTTCAAGCGAAGTTGGTCAAGCGCGGAGTGTCGCTAAAAGGCCTGACTTACGGAGCTATAGAATCAGCTGCCGGAGGCACAGCCAAGCAGCGCATCACGATGCAGCAGGGAATCCCAATCGAAAAAGCCAAAGACATCGTCAAGATCGTGAAAGAATCCAAGAAGAAGGTACAGGCTTCGATTCAGGGCGACCTGGTCAGGATAAGCGGCAAAGATCGCGACTCGCTGCAGGAAATTATCGCGCTGCTGCGGCAAAAGGATTTAGGCCTCGATCTGCAATTCACTAACTACCGTACCAATTAATTCAGCACAATCACTCGGGAGAACCAGGGCCAACGATTGAGCACACCCGCTGCCATCAACGGCAAAGAAATTTTCGAGATGCTGCGCGAGGACTTGTCCGCTATTGAGCGCGAGTTCGGACGCGACACCGTCTCGGGCGTCGAAGCAATTACTGAGATCGGAGAATATCTGCGTGGAGGCGGGGGCAAACGTATCCGTCCAGCGCTTCTAGTACTTTCCGCAAAACTTTTCAATTACGAAGGCCGAGGCGCCATCAAGTTGGGCGCGGTGGTAGAGATTATCCACACAGCTACCCTCGTACACGACGACATTATTGATGAGGCGGAAACACGCCGTGGACGTCCTGCCGCGAACACCCAGTGGGGAAATTCGAAGTGCGTGCTGGCCGGCGACTGGCTTTACATGCAGGCCTTCAAGGTTGCACTGCAGGAGAGAAGTTTTCGCGTCCTCGATACTCTGATTGATCTCACCCAGCAGATGGTCGAAGGCGAGTTGCTCCAGATGGAGAAGCTGGGCAAACTCATCTCGCTGGACGAACACTTTGATTTGATCTTCCGCAAAACCGCCTGCCTGTTTGCGGTTTGCATGCGGATGGGCGCGATTCTCGGCGGAGCCACGGCAGAACAAGAGGACAATCTCGCGCAATATGGACGCAACCTGGGGATGGCTTTCCAGATTGTGGACGATGTGCTCGATCTCACTGCTTCAGAAAAAGTGCTGGGTAAACCGGTGGCGAGCGACCTGCGTGAAGGCAAAGTCACAATGGCTGTGATTCATACGCTGGAACGTTGCGGTCCCTCAGAACGGAAACTGATCGAGACGGTGGTAAACGAAAGGATGTTCGATAGTGTGAGCCACAGGGAGATTCTTGCGCTTCTGAATCATTATGGGTCGCTGGACGCCGCCTACGCCTGTGCTGCAAAATACGCCGGACTAGCGCGTAACTCCATCTGCACTTTTCCTGATAGCGAGATCAAGCGTGCGTTGCTGTGGGCTCCGGAATTTGTGGTGGCAAGAGAAAAGTAGAGCGCCCTTTCTGCTTAAAGAACACATCGTCTTTTACGCAGCTGAACAAGAGTTCTATCGTCCAGTTCATGAATAATTTCTTTGCTTTGCTGGCACATCACGGATACCTGTTCATCTTCCTGGCCGTCTTCGCCGAAGCCATCGGATTACCCTTTCCCGCAGCATTGGCTCTAGTCGCGGCTGGATCTGCGGCGGCGACCGGAAGTCTGTCCGCTCCAGTATTGCTGGTGATTGCCATTGGCGGATTTATTCTCGGCGACATTGTGCTCTTTTTTATGGGACGCCTCATGGGATGGGCTCTCCTGGGCTTTCTCTGCAAGTTATCTTTGAATCCGGAAGCCTGCATTCTGAACTCGGCGGAGTCATTTTATAAGCGTGGAAAAGTGACGCTGGTTTTCGCCAAGTTCGTCCCGGGACTTAACACCATGGCGCCGCCCCTTGCGGGCAGCATGAAAATGCGTCCGCGCCAGTTTCTTCTTTACGATTTTGCCGGAGCATCTCTCTACGTACTGACCTACGGTCTTCTTGGTTTCATGTTCCGCGATTTTCTCATGGTGATGACCCGCGGTATACAAACCACTGGACACGTTTTTTCAGACATTCTCGTCGCCGCGGTCGTCGTCTATGTTGCCTATCGTTTATGGGTGTACCAGAAAAACAAGGTTTACCGCGTCGTGCCGCGAATTCAGGTGGAAGAACTAGCGCGTAGGATGACTTCCGAGGAGAAAGACAACATCATAATCGTGGATGTTCGCAGTCATGGTTATTACGACGCCAAAGCGCAGCGGATGAAAGGCTCCATTCGCATCGAACCTAATGACCTAGAAAGGGAATTAAAAGCTCTTCCTAAAGATAAGGATATTTATGTGTACTGTACTTGAGCGCGGGAAGCGACCAGCGCCCGGGTGGCGCTTATGCTGAGGGAAAAAGGATTCAACGCGCTCGTGATCGTCGGCGGGTTGACGGCATGGCGCAAGGCTGGGCACCCTCTCGAGTCGGTTCCGGCGGACGAGTTAGTGAAGCTTCCAACCTTCAATTGATGACTATAGTCTCGACTTTTGAGATAGCCCATTACTTCAATGACCTCCAACAAAGAAATTGAAATTAAGTTCAAGATTGACAACGTCCGCGCTCTGTCGCGTCAGTTGCACAAGTCCGGATTCCGCCTCGTGACTCCACGCACCCACGAGATGAATACTCTCTACGATCTTCCAGCAGCAAAACTCGCCAAGCGTGGACAGCTGCTTCGGCTTCGAAAATACGGCGCGGATTGGGTGCTGACGCACAAGGCGAAGGGGAAAGAGGGACGCCACAAAACGCGGGTGGAAACTGAGACAAGAGTTGCGGACGGCATGAAAATGGTCGACATTCTGCACGCGCTTGGATACTCTCCATCCTTCCGCTACGAGAAATTTCGCACCGAATGGAGCGATGGCAAGGGCCACGTCGTCGTGGATCAAACTCCCATCGGTAATTTCGGAGAGATCGAAGGTCCGTCACGCTGGATTGATAAAACCGCGCACTCCCTGAACATAGACCCCAGAAACTACATGACGCAAAATTATGCGGGTCTTTTTTTTGAGTGGAAGAAGCGAATGCGAAGTTCCGCGAACGAGATGACATTCGAGGCCATCTCAAAGCGTGCAAGCCCTTGAATTGCAGCACCAAACTAACCAACAGAACCGTGCGCTAAAGTAATTTCCGCGCGTGGTACTCTCTCCTTGCTCTGGTTTTCTGCTCCCACTCAGCGTGGCAGTGCAGAAGGACAAATTCCGGCGACTCCTGCGCACGGTTGAAGCGCTCTCCGATCTCGGTCCCGAGATGACGGCGGGACGCGACTTCTCGCAGACCGCGAGGTCCATGCTGTCGGCTCTACAACAGGCCGGCGGAGCGCGCGAAACCGTGCTGTTCACCTTCAGCGACAAGCCATCGCTGCTGACTTCCATTGCTAGCGAGGGTTTTGCGCTCATGCCCGAGCCGGCCATCATTCCACTGCTTCCGAAGCATGTTCATGCGCTGAGTGCGTCGCGCGGACCCATACTTCTAAGCCAGGGATCTTACGACGTTTTTCTCAGCTCCAATGGCAATGTTGCGCCAGAATTGTTTCGCTGCATTGCCGCATTGCGAGTGGGCGGGAAACTTGTCGGCATGGTCGCGCTCGGACGCCGCGAGGGCGACGCGCTCTACGACGAAGACGATCTCGAATCGCTGGAAATGTTGTGCAACTACGTGGCGCTCGCGATTCACAATCACTCTCTCAGCCAGACTTTGGCCCAGCGAGTTTCGGAAAACTTGCGCCTCATGGCTTCCGTGCATGGTTTTTATGAAAATGCGCTGGAGGTCTTCGCCACCGCAATTGATGTAAAACACATCAACATTCACGGGCATTCTCTGCGAGTTGGACGCTACGCTGCCGCCATTGGAGAAGCCTTGGGGATGGAGCACGCAGAAGTTGCTGCGTTGCGCTCCGCCGGTTATCTGCATGACATTGGAAAAGTAGCAGTGGACAAGCGTCTCTTTGCAAAGGCAACGTCGCTTGATCCGGAGGAGTTCCGCGAGATGGCCGATCACACAGTCGTCGGACATCAGATTGTGTGTGGTGTCCAATTTCCATGGCCGCAGATTCCCGAGATCGTGCGCTGGCACCATGAGCGCGGGGATGGGTCGGGTTATCCCGACGGACTGATGATGGAGGAAGTCCCCATGCCGGTGCGAATCATCGGTCTCGCCGATACTTTCGATGCGATGACAAGTGAACGTCCTTATCGCGAACGACTCTCGCTGGGGGGGACGCTCAGTGAGATCGTGCGCATGGCCCCGCAGAAATTTGATCCCAATGCCGTGCAGGGCTTGCTGGTGCAAATCCGGCGTGACGCCGTCGGCAGCAATCGGATGCCATTTTTGGATGACCAGGCTGGCATCCAAATCGCCGCAACTGATATTGACCAACTTGCCGCTGCACTGCAACATAAGATGAGCCACGCGCGTCTTTTCTTGACGTAGCCGCGATTTTCTCTTCGAGTTGGTGTCTACATGCCCATTACCCGCCGCCGATTTCTTCGAAAAAGCGTTTTTGCATTCGCAGGCGCGAGCGCAATTCCTTCTTTTCTTATCAGCGCAGCGAATGCCGCAACGATCTCGCAAGGAAGAGGCCAGCGGCTGGTCGTCATCTTTCTGGGTGGTGCGGCGGACGGCCTGAATATGGTCGTGCCTCACGGTGAAAGTGCCTATTATGCGATGAGGCCGACGATCAATATTCCCAGGAGCGCAGTGATTGATCTCAACGGGTTCTTCGGATTCCATCCCGCCATGGCGAAGCTTCAGCCGCTGTGGCAAGAAGAGTACTTAGCTATTGTTCATGCGACCGGTTTTCCGCATCACAGTCGAGAACATTTCGAAGCGCAGGATTTCATGGAGTCCGGCACTCCCGGTGAGCGGAGTGCAGGCAATACTTGGATGAATCGGTGTGTGAGCAAAGAAGGGAGATCGTCGCCGACGCAGAACTTTTTGGCGGGACAAGATTTTGATGCCATGCCGCACGCTCAGGCTTTTCGTGGCTCTTTCCGCGACAACCTGCAGTGCCTTTCGCAATTCATCCGGACCAATCCTCAGACGCAGGTGTTTTCCACGGAGATTGGCGGATGGGATCATCACTCCAATCAAGGCGGTACCCAAGGTCAGATGGCAGATTTACTGGGCGAATTTTCGCATGCATTATTTGCATTCTGGTCCGGCCTCGGAAATCTTCGTGGAGATACAGTTGTGGTTACACTGTCTGAATTTGGAAGAAGCCTGCGCGAGAACAGTCGTGGCGGCACCGATCACGGGCATGGAAACGTGATGTTCGTGCTCGGCGCGAACGTCAAGGGCAGAAAAGTTTACGGAGAATGGCCCGGCCTCAACCCGTCGTCGCAACTCGATCTTGCGGTAACCACGGACCTTAGGCGTGTCCTGTGTGAAGTGGTTTATCGTCACCTCGGCAAGCAGAATCTTGCCGAAGTCTTCCCCGGCTTCGACACTCATCCGGGGCAATTCTTGAACTTGATCGGGTAGAGTTCCGAAACTTATAAAACTCTTATCCCAGCCACTCCTCTGGCTGGCGGATCGCCTCGGCAACGTCATTCAGGAAAAGGGCGCCCTGGGCACCGTCAACGATTCGGTGGTCGCATGATAGCGTCAGAGTTATCATTGCCCTGACGGCGAGCTTGCCTTCAATCGCCACTATTCGGTCCGCGATTTGTCCGACGGCTAAGATACCGGCTTGAGGCGGAATGATGATCGCAGTGAATGCGTCAATCTTGTACATGCCAAGATTGCTGACGGTGAAAGTCGCTCCTGCAATGTCAGCCGGACGCAATTTTCCGGCTGTCGCGCGCTCGGACAAATCGCGCCTCTGAATCGAAATGTCGGAGAGCCGCGCTTTGTCCGTGTTGCGGATCGTGGCTGTAACTACCCCATCATCCACCGCCATCGCGATCGCAACATTCACATCCTGATTCAGATGGACTCCCTGGCTCCAGCTCGCATTCATTCGAGGATGCTTTGCGAGCGCGCGAGCTACCAGAGCAACCAAAAGGTCTGTATGTGTCAGTTTGACACCGCGAGTACTTTCGATTTCCGCGCCCAATTTTTTGCGCGCTTCGGTCAGAGTGCTTGCGTCAATTTCGCGAGTGAGAAAAAAATGCGGAATTGTAGTCCAACTCTGCGTGGTGCGTTCGGCCATGAGTCTGCTTACTGTGGAAGGTGGCGAGGCCGCAGTTGAAGCATTTCCGGAAACCTCGGCAGTGGGCGTCCCCTTTTTATTCACCAGCCGCTCAATGTCCGATGTAAGTATTTCTCCTTCCGCTCCGGAGCCTTGCAGCTTCGAGATGTCTAGGCCATGCTCTTTCGCGAGACGGCGAGCCTTTGGAGAGATGCGGCCGGCGAGCGGAGCGTTATTGGCAGGGGGGATCGCCGAATTTGCAGATACCATTGAAGTGGTTGAGGCGGGGGCTGATTTCTTTTGGAAAAAGTGGAAATCGTCGGGGAGTTTTTCTCCCGCGGTAAGAATCCACGCTATCGTTTGTCCTACAGGGATGACGTCGCCTTCTTGTGCTCTAATTCCGGCTAGAACGCCGTCTGCCGTCGCTTCCACTTCGAGGACGGCCTTGTCCGTTTCAACCTCCAGTAATGGCTCGCCCTTTTTTATCTGCTCACCATCTTTTTTTCGCCAGGAGACGAGCGTCCCGGTTTCCTGGCCCATCTCAAGTGCAGGCATCACGATGCTGACTGGCATTAGTCCCCAACTCCGACGTGCTCGGTCTTGGTGCTGGCGGCAATCATTTCTTTCACGCGCTTGCTGGGAGCGGATTCAGTTTCTCGCGTTGTTGCTAATGGACCGTCCACGGTCACATAGTGCGAGCCAGCGACGAGCAGTTTTTCAGCGGGGAAGCGGGTGATGACTTCGTGTCCGGTTTCGGTGACAACGATTTCTTCTTCAATTCGCGCGGCGCTCCAGCCATCGCTCGAAGGCCAAAAGGTCTCGAGGGCGAAGACCATGCCTGGCTTTATTTCCGTGGAATGTTCGAACGACACTAATCTGCTGATAACTGGTTTCTCCCAGATAGCGAGACCGATGCCGTGTCCATATTGCAGAGCGAATGCAGCTTCTTCGTTGGGAAATCCGAACTCCGTAGCCTTCGGCCAGACGGCCGCGATCTCTGCCGTGGTGCGGCCCGGCCGCACAAGTTCGATGGCTGCGTCCAGATATTCGCGGCATCGTTTATAGGCATCTACCATTGCGTGCGAACCGTAGCCGATGGTGAAGCAACGGTAGTAGCAGGTGCGGTATCCCATGTACGAATGAAGGATGTCGTAATAAACCGGGTCGCCGGGCCGAAGCACGCGGTCCGAAAAAACGTGAGGGTGGGGATTGCATCGCTCTCCGGAGATCGCGTTTACAGCCTCGACATATTCTGACCCAAGATCGTGGAGAACTTTGCTCACCAGTCCGACGGCTTCGTTCTCCCGCATTCCTGGTTTCATCGCCCGATAAAGTTCGTCGTAGGCAGCGTCCACCATCATCGCTGAAGTGTTGAGCAGCGAAATTTCGTCTTGCGTTTTAATGAGGCGCGCTTCGGACATCAATTGCTGTCCGTCCACAACTTTGATTCCTTCCCGCTGCAGCGCAAAGAGTACAGGCAACTCGATGATGTCAATGCCGACGGGTTCCTTGTGCAAGCCGCGCATCTCGAGCTCAACGCGGATCTTCTTGGCGACATCTTCCGCGCGTCCCATTTCTGGGGACATCGCCCCTCGCAACATGGAGATTCCCGGACGCGAGCGATCTCCCAGCCAAGGACAATTCAGCTGATGATGTTTCGCTGCCGATCCGAAATCCCAGAGAATTGGCTCATCATTTTGTGGGAGAAGGGTGAAGCGATTTGCCTTGTCCTGCGCCCAGGTACCGATGTGCGTAGATGTGAGGTAGCGTACATTGTTCATGTCGAAGCAGAGGAGCGATCCCATCTCCGACCTGGCGAGCACCGCTTTTGCCTTATCAAGACGTTCGCGGCGGAGACGGTCGAAATCTATCCTCTGCTCCCAATCTACTGCCATCGTTCCGTGCGTCTTTAATCCCATGACTTGCCTCTTCTTATTACGTATAAGACTGGTGTGCTCAGCCACACATCTTTCTGGCCGCTTCAAAAACTGTTTGCTCAGTGGGGACAGTTGCGTCCTCAAGCGGAGGAGAAAAGGGAATGGGTACATGCATTGCGCCCATGCGATGGACGGGCTTATCCAAATTGTAGAAAGCTCCTTGTGCAATCACCGCCGCGATCTCGGCTGTGACTCCATAACGGCCGTATCCTTCGTCAATCACAATCGCACGCGAAGTTTTGCTGGCTGACTCGATCAGAGTTTTCTCATCTAGTGGCCACGTTGTTCTGGGGTCAATGACTTCGGCGCTGATTCCAACTTCTTTCAGTAAGTCGGCCGCGCCAAGCGCTACCTGTATCATGCTGCTGGTACCGACGAGTGTAATGTCGGTGCCTTCGCGTTTTACATCAGCTACGCCAAATGGAATTGTGTACTCCTCGCTGGGCACGTGGCCTTTCAACTTGTGGTGCATCATTTTGTCTTCAAAAAAAATGACGGGATTCTCATCGCGAATTGCAGTCTTCAGCAGGCCCTTGGCATCGTAGGGAGTAGAAGGCAGCACAACTTTCAGTCCCGGCACATGACTGAACCATGCGTGCAAAGATTGCGAGTGCTGCGCCGCCGAACGTCGAGTCGCGCCGAGTGTGGTCCGCATCACCATCGGGACTTTCCACTCGCCGCCGGACATGTAATGCACCTTCGCGGCCTGGTTTACCATTTGATCCATCACCAGCGTAAGAAAGTCGCCGAACATGATGTCCACGACAGGACGCATGCCTGTCATTGCTGCGCCGACGGCAACGCCGGTGAACCCCGCTTCGGAGATGGGAGTGTCAATCACCCTTCCGGTACCGAATTCTTCCACCAGTCCAGACAAAACTTTGAACGGAGTTCCAGCTTCGGCCACATCTTCTCCGAAGATGCAAATGGTTGAATCGCGGCGCATCTCTTCAGCCAGCGCTTCGCGCACGGCTTGAGCAAAAGTTAATTCCCGTTTCGCTTCAGGCATACACGTCCTCGTCTACTTCTTCAACTCGCGGATAAGGAGATCTGACTGCAAACTCGACCGCCGCCCTCATCTCAGAAGTAATCGCGGCCTGAATCTCCGCGAGGCTGGGGACATCGGTCAGTCCCTCCTTCAACATATAGTCGCCTAGAACTTTTATCGGATCGCGCTGAGTTTTCCAGTGTTGCTCTTCATGTTTTGCGCGGTAATATTCGCGATTGATGTCGCCTACGTGGTGGCCGGCATAGCGGTAGGTATCACACAATAAAAATCCCGGACCTTCACCCGCGCGGGCGCGATCAACCATTTTGGTCGCGCTCGCAAACACCGCGCGCACATCCTGTCCATCTACGCTTTCGTTCTGTATCCCGAAGGCGGTGGCGCGAGCCAGAATGTCGCCGGCAGTAGTTTCGGAAAAATGGGTGTACTCGGTGTACAGATTGTTTTCGCAAACATAAATCACGGGTAGCTTCCAGAGTTGCGCCAGATTCATTTCCTCGTAGAGAACCCCCTGGCCGAGGGCGCCTTCCCCGAAAAAACAAACCGCGACTCGCCCATTCTTCAGATATCTCGAGGAAAAAGCAGCACCCGTCGCAATGCCTAAGCTGCCGGCCACGATGGCATTCGCTCCCAAATTTCCGGTGGCAGGATCGGCAATGTGCATGGATCCGCCTTTGCCCTTGCAATAGCCAGCCTCTTTGCCGAGAAGCTCGGCGAACATGCGATCGGGCGATGCGCCCTTAGCGAGGCAATGTCCATGGCCTCGATGCGTGCTGGTGATGTAATCTTCGCGACGCAGGGCCTCGCACACTCCCACCGCCACCGCTTCTTCTCCGATATATAAGTGGGCCAGGCCGGGCATGAGCGCGCGCGTGTAGAGCTCATTCACCTCTTCTTCGAAGAGTCGAATACTCATCATGCGACGATACATATCAATCAACGTTTCTATTTTGATTGCAGTGTTCGCCGCCGGACGATCGGTGGTAGTACTCATTGTGAAACTCCAGACTTTGCAGCCTCTGACTTTGCAATCCCAGACATTAGTGCCAGCACATCGAACACGACTGCGAAGTCCAACTTCTCCCAGCCCATGCCGCGAGCTGCAGTCAGGAATTCGTTTGTCACGGCCGTTGTGGGTAATGGCACATCTAGCTGGCGTCCCAGCTCCATCGCAAGCAGCATGTCTTTCTGCATCATGTTTACGTCGAACCACGCTTCTTCCGGCTGCTGCAGGACGAACGGTCCGCGATACTGAATCATCGGCGACGCCACCGCGCTGTGAGTGAGGACGTCCACCGCAACCTCGCGCGCGATGCCACTTTTCTCCGCGAGCAAGACGCCTTCCGAAAAAGCCAGCATCTGCACTGCAAGACTTAGGTTGGTGGCAATCTTCATCGAAAGCGCAACACCGTTATTTCCGACATAAGTGACCTTGGGACCAATGTCTAGCAGCAGGGGCTTCACTCGTTCAAAGGTCTCGCGATTTCCGCCAGCCATCACCGACAGCTTGCCTTCCTGAAGGGTGATCACGCTTCCGGAGACCGGAGCGTCAATCATGTCCGCGCCCTTCGCTCGTACTTTTTCGGCGAGTGTCCTGCTCACCGGTGGGCTCACGGTGCTCATGTCAATAAATATCTTCCCTTTAGCTATCCCAGCCAGCACGCCGTCGGCACCTTCCGTGACCGCGCTGAGGGCGGCGGCATTTGTCACCATGGCAAAAGTAACGTCGCATGCTTCCGCGACTGCATGCGGAGAATTGCCCCATTTCATTCCTTTATCAATCAACCACTGTGCCTTGGAGCGAGTGCGGTTGTAGCCGGTGACGGTGTGGCCTTTATCGAGCAGGCGGCTCACCATCTGGCTACCCATCACGCCGAGTCCTACAAACCCGAGATTTGCCATCAATTCTCCTGACTGCGAACCAAACTTCGCACACCCTGCTTTGCCGGTTTCTGTGACGGCTTGGATGAAAGCTGAGAGTCTTGTCGTACTTGTTCGAGGTGGGCACGCATCGCGTCGCGAGACTTTGCCGGATTGCGCGCCTCAACAGCCTCCAGAATGCGTTTGTGATGAAATTGTCCGCGCTCGGGACCGCCTTCGACGTTAAAGATCTTCATACGTTGCTCACGCAAGACTCCGACAATCGAATCAATCAGCGACAGAATCATGGGATTCGCGGCAGCCTCGGCAAGGGCGAGATGGAAGTCGAGGTCGGCCTCGATGTAGGCTTGAGGATCGGTACGGCTACGATCCATGACCGCATAGGCCTCGCGCAACGCCGCGAGATGAGACTCATCCGCCCGAGTGGCAGCCAAAGCGGAAATCTCGGGTTCGATGATTGCACGCATCTCGGCCAACTGAATGGATCCCTCGGGCTGTCCAATCTTGACCATTCGATCCAGCGATTCGCGGATGGATTGCGAAGTGCCATTCGTGATGAACGTCCCTCGACCGGAATAAGCTTCAACCAAACCCTTCTCGCGGAGGGCTTTGACTGCCTCTCTTACAGCAGTGCGGCTCACGCCGAACTGCAGCGCCAACTCACGTTCCGCCGGAAGTTGTTCGCCAGTTTTAAGCGTGCCTTTCAAAATTGAATCTTCAATCTGTTGCACAATCTGCTCATACAAGCGGGAGGTCTGCACCGTTTTGTAAACGGAGCCCTGCCTTGAGATCTGTCGCGGGTTTCGTCTCACGAGATTTGCCGGCCGATTGCTCACAGAATAAAAATCACTGAATCACTACAGTCTTAATGTTGGTGAACTCTCGTATTCCAAACGGTCCCAGCTCACGCCCGTGTCCGGATTGCTTCACTCCACCGAATGGCAGACGTGGATCGGAAGCGACCATTCGATTAATGAAAACCATGCCGGCTTCCAGTTCATTGATGAACCGTTCGCGCTCCCTATCATCAGTCGTCCACGCGCTTGCACCCAGACCAAAGCGGGTATCATTGGCGATTCGAATGGCCTCATCAATATTTTTGACTCGAAATACGCATGCCACCGGGCCGAACAATTCCTCGTGGTAAGCGGGAGAATCTTTTGGAATGTTGGTCAATATCGTGGCGGGATAGAAATTTCCGGGCCTATCCATCGGCTTCCCGCCTGTGAGAATTTTCCCGCCGGCATCCACAGTTTTCTGCACGTCTCTCTGAAGATCAGCCACCGCGCCCGGCGTCGCCAGCGGGCCCATCTCAGTCGCGGAATCCATCGGGTCGCCTATTTTCAAGGCGTTCATGCGCTCGACAAATTTGCGTTCGAAGTCATCGGCAATCTTTTCGTCCACGATGAAACGCTTGGCTGCGATGCAGGATTGACCATTATTTCCTGTGCGCGCCTTCACCGCCGTAGAGACTGCTTCATCAAGATTCGCGCTCGGCATCACGATGAAAGGATCGCTGCCTCCGAGTTCCAGCACTACCTTCTTAATATTTCTGGCGGCAGAAACTCCCACCTGAATTCCCGCCCCTTCGCTCCCGGTCAGGGTAGCGGCCACAATTCTGCGATCACCTAAAAGCTTCTCGACTCTGTCTGACCCTATGAGAAGAGTCTGAAAAACTCCCTCTGAAAACCCAGCCCTACGAAAAACATCCTCGAGCTTCAACGCGCATTGCGGAACGTTGGAGGCATGCTTTAACAGTCCCACATTTCCAGCCATTAGTGCCGGAGCCACAAACCGAACCACCTGCCAGAAGGGATAGTTCCACGGCATCACGGCAAGAATGACTCCAATCGGTTGATAGCGGACGTAACTGCGGCTGGCGTTTGTTTCTACGACTTCATCCGCAAGAAAATGCTGAGCGTGTTCAGCGTAGTACCGGCAGGCCCACGCGCATTTCACAGCCTCATCTACCGCCGACTGTAGTGTCTTCCCCATTTCCAGAGTCATCACCTTGCCTAGCTCTAACTTCTCAGTCTCCAGAATTTCTGCGGCCTTATTCATCAGACGGGCGCGCTCGGGGAAAGGGAGTTTCTTATGCTTTGTGAACGCTGAAGCTGCTAGACGAAGTTTCTCCTCAAGCTGAGTATCGGACAATCCCTCGAATGTTTTGAGCAACTCGCCAGTCGCGGGGTTTACGCTAGAAATCGCCATCGAGTTAGTCTCCTTCAAACAGTATGCACCGACTGGCGCACGGTCCGAGGTGAGTGGTCATACACCTATACCACAAGAAGACTCGTCCCCGTCAAGTCATAAACATCTTGACAGTCATTCCTTGAAAGTGGTACAGCTGTCAGACCACGAAATTCCGGAGGAACTCCATGCCAGTTTCACGCCCGGCTGCACCCCTGCGACCTTTTGTCCAGATTGCTGCGAACACTCTGTGCGCAACCTTTGTCCTTTTGTTGCTGTCTACATACTCAATCGCGCAGAGTACCTCCGGCCGCGTTTTAGGAAGCGTCACCGACCAGACGGGCGCCTCCGTGGCGGGCGCAAAAATTATCATCACCGACATTCAAAGGGACATTTCGCGCACCGCTTTGACCGATCAAGCGGGCGCCTATGTGTTCCCGGACTTGACGCCAGGCGCGTACAAAATCCGGGTGGAGGCGAATGGGTTCAAGACGGAAGAACGTCCCAACATCGAACTTGAAGTCGCGAAAGATGCGGTCATTGATTTTCCTCTGCAGCCCGGGCAGGCGCAGGAAACGATTACGGTGACGGAACAAGTTCCCCTTCTCGATTCAACCTCTTCTACGTTGGGCGGGACGTTAAGCAACAAAGAAATTAACGACCTACCTTTAAACGGACGAAATTACGAGAACCTGCTGCAGCTTCGTCCCGGCGTCGTGCGCTATCCGGGCGGTGGTTTTTCGACAACCAGCACCAATGGGTTGCGGGCGGAAGATAACGTCTACCTGGTGGACGGTTTATTCAATAGCGAACCTTTTTCTGGACAGAGCATTATCAATGGCGCGGGAATCGCCGGTGACTCAGCAACCATCCTTCCAGTAGATGCCATCCAGGAATTTAATCTCCAGGAAAATCCTCCTGCTGAATATGGATGGAAGCCCGGTGCCATCGTAAATATTGGATTAAAGTCAGGCACTAATGGTCTCCATGGCACAGCGTATGCCTTCGGCCGCGATACCCCTCTTGACGCCCGCAACTATTTCAATACGGTAGCGTCGGGAGAAAAGAATCCCCGTAATCTTGAGCAGTTTGGAGCAACCGTCGGCGGGCCCATTATCAAAGACAAAGTATTTTTTTTCGGTGGATATGAAGGGCAGCGTTATACGGTCGGAAATACGGGACAGATTTCCACTCCCGCGACGGTTTCACTGGGCGGCGATCCTGCGAACAGTGTTCCGGACGCGATTGCGGGAGTCCAAGCTGCCGGAATCACCCCGAGCGCGGCCAGCTTGAGCATCGCGGGCTGTACGCTAGGACCGCCTATTTCTTGTAACGGCAAAGGGTTTCCCACGAATAATGGGACCAATCCCCAAGGGCCGACCACTATCAATTTCGGCTTGCCCAATTCCGTCAGCTCTGATAACGCAATTGCCAAAGTTGATTTTCATCTGAGCGAACGCAACACAATCAACGGGGTCTATTTTTTTGGCAACAATACCGGAACTGTCTCGGACGCAAGCCAATTGCAACCGCAGTGGCTGACGTTGATTCATACCCGAGCGCAAGTGCTGGGTACAAACTGGATATGGGTGGGTAGCTCGCGTTGGGTGAATGAAGCCCGTTTCGGTTACAACCGGCTTTACCAGCCGACGTTCACCGCCGACCACGGCAGATCTGCCTCGTCTTACGGACTCGACACGGGCGTGACCAATCCGCTTTATGGCGGCTTGCCGCGCATTAATATTTCTCCCTTTTATATTTTCCCGCAGGAACTCGGCGGATTTAATTGGCCCAAAGTGCAGGGACCCGATGACAGGTTCCAATTCGTTGATCATATTTCCTACAATCGCGGCAAGCACGCGATCAAGTTCGGAGCCGAGATTCATCGCGACAGTTTCAGCGGCGGAGCGTACGGTGGCGGCCGCGGCCGCGTTAAATTCGGATTCGGTTTCGACGCTTTTGCAGCCAACTGTCCGCCATCACAGTCTCCGTGCGCTACCTCGCTGGAAGACTTCTTCGCTGGAACTCCGACCTCGGGCAGTCTGTTAGTTGGCGATCCTACCCGGCATATTCACAACTGGGGATATGCGGGCTTTGCTCAGGATGACTGGCGTGTTACCAGGCGGCTGACAGTAAATTTCGGATTGCGCTACGAATTGAATACCGTGGTGAAGGAGCAGCATAACCTTCTCGGCAATTTCGATCCGAATCTCGGACTGGTGCAGGTCGGTAAACAGATTGGCGGTCCTTACAATGGCGACCACAATAACTTCGCGCCCCGTGTCGGATTCGCATGGGACCCCACGGGGAATGGCAACACCGTGATTCGTGGTGGTGGCGGCCTGATGTACGAGACCATCAACTGGGAATCGTTTCTCGCGCTAAATAACTCGCTTGGCATCAGCACGATTCCTACCGGAGCTTTAGGCGTCGGCCCTGGAGGAAGTGCCGGCACAGGGTCAATTGCAGTTGGAACCGTGACTTACGATGGCTCGAGCCTGAACTGGAATGGAACGGTATTCCCCACGGGCACAGGCCCGATCGATTGCGGCGCCAATCCGTGCACAATCCTCGGCATGGACCGCAATCTCAGAACTCCCTACGTTTATAACTGGACTCTGGGTATCCAACACGCGTTCAATAGCAATCTGTCGCTGGAGGTTGCTTACGTTGGAAATCACGGATCGAAGCTGGTCGGCATCCACGATATCAACCAGCCCCCGGTAGGCGCTGGATGGACCCCTGCCGCAATTGCTGCCGGGGCAGCTGACGGAGGCGCCGAACAGGCTGCCCGGCCTTTCGGTTCCCCCACGCGATTTCCTTTCCTCGCGCAGATTTACCAGATGGGAAATATCTACAAGTCGAACTACAACGGGTTGCAGGCGACTCTCACCGGACGCAATTATCACGGCTTCACAATGGTCGCGGGCTACACCTATTCGCACAGCCTCGACGACGTGGGTGCCAACTGGGATTTCGGCGCGGGTTCGGGACTTCCGCAGGACAGCGTCCATCCGACACGAGAATACGCAAGCAGCGATTTCGACATACGGCATCGCGGTACCTTATCTCTTACTTACGCGATCCCAGGCAGGAAATCTTTCGCACAATTGCTTGAAGGCTGGCAGCTGAATTCCATCGTGAGTCTTTATAGTGCGCAGCCCTGGGGAGCGATTGATGCTGGGACCGACATCAGCGGCACCGGAGAATTGGTTGATCGCTGGAACTTCTATGGCAAAAATGCTGATTTCAAATCAACTCCAGTGGGTATTCCATTCTTTCCCGGTACAAGCAACGCGGCCTGTGCAGCTAAAGCCATGTCGCTGGATGGAGGGTCGGCAGGACTCGCCAGTGCGGCACTCGGGATATTTGGTTGCTATGCAAATGGAAATTCCATGATGCTTCCTCCGGCGCTGGGCACCTTCGGGACCATGGGGCGAAACATTTTCCGGGATACTGGCTTTAAAAACTGGGATTTTTCCGTCGCAAAGAACTGGAAGTTCGGAGAACGCATTGGTGCTCAGTTTCGCGCTGAATTTTTCAATGTGCTGAACCATCCTAATTTTGCGAATCCTTTCGGAGGCCAGAACGGATGGGCGCACAACGATCCTTCCACGGGAGTGTTTGGCTGCGCTTGCGCAACTCCTGATGTTGCTGCCTCGAATCCGGTCATAGGATCGGGTGGCAGTCGCGCAATTCAGTTGGGACTGAAACTTTTGTTCTGATGACTAACCAACAAAACGTGAAGTATTTTTTCCAAATCAAAGGGCGGAGTGTCTAGATGAAGGGCAGAGTTCGAAGTGATTTTTTGTTGTTCGCACTGGTCTCAGGGTTCCTCCTCTCCGGAATTTCCTCTGCGCAAGAACGCCAGGAACGGACACTCGACGAGATCAAGACTGAGGCCGTTCATCGCGCCGAAAATGGAATGTATCCATTGATTGGTCTGGACGCTGGCGACGTTAGGGAAGCTTTCAAGGCGATCAACACGAAAGATAAAGACGAGTGGGCCGCCGCCTTCATGGGAGTGGCCGATCGTTACATGGCGGAAGGGAAGTCGCTCGAGAAATCAGATCCAACAAAAGCGAACGCCGATTACATTCGCGCGTGGCGGCTCTACTCGTTTGGACGATGGCCGATTCCAGCTTCTCCTGGAAAACAGCGTTCCTATGAAAAGGCCATAGAAGCCTTCCTCGCTCATGCACGATTCTGGGATCCGCCGCTTGAAGTCGTCCGCATCCCATTTGAGGGCTCCCAAATTGTCGGCTACTTACGTCTTCCTAAAAATACGAACGGACCTGTGCCGCTGGTTATAGCAGTAAATGGATTGGACAGCCGTAAAGAGGATCTCTCAGAAAGTTTCGCTGCCATTCTGCCCTTCGGCGTGGGATTTTTCGCCGTGGATGGTCCCGGGACAGGGCAAGCTCCGGTGAAAGCCAGTCCGACCGCCGACCGCATGTTGTCGCGGGTAATTGATTACGTTCAGTCCCGCCCGGAAGTAGACAAGAGCCGGCTCGCGATTCACGGGGTCAGCTGGGGTGCCTATTGGGCAACGAAGTTATCTATCGTCGAGAAAGCGCGACTCAGGGGAGCGAGCGCGCAGTCCCCACCGACCGACACTTTTTTTCAAAAAGACTTCCTGATGAATTCTCTACTGGGGAATAGGGAATACCTGTTCGACCAGGTGCCGGCCCTCATGGCAATTCTCGATGGGGTAAAATCGCTCGACGACATGGCGGAGTTCTTACCCAAGATGTCGCTAGTCGGTCAAGGCCTTCTGGGCAAACCAATGACGCCAATGTTGATTATCGGCGGGGCTTTGGATACTCAGGTTCCGATCTCAGATCTTTATTTGTTGCTCAGCAAAGGTGATGTTCCAAAAGACGCCTGGATTAATCCGCAAGGAGGACACCTCGGAAGACAAGTGAAGGTGTGGCCTGACCCGCGGATATTCGAGGAAGTGATCATCCCGTGGCTACTGCGCGATCTGGACGTGAAGAACCCGTGAGCTTCGAACGTTCCATGTACTAACTGAGATCTTGGCCCATCACCAATTAAACTTGTGATTGACGGGCATCCTCCTCGCCTATTCGACCAATAATTCGCCAGCGATTCTTTACAGAGAACGCACCTTAAAGGCTGCCTAATCAGTTTGCTGGGTCTTATCTTTTCGGGGGTTTCTGGCTGCCCGTCGCGGCGGTGAAGCTCCCAACAAACGATCATCTCCTTCGGGGGAGAGGTTATCACTCGGTGACGGCCATGCTTGACAAGACGAATTTGCCCCTGTAATTTTGCCGCCAACACTGATGAAGCACCAGTTGCGGGGTTTACGCCATCGCCCTTTGAGACAGGTGTTCCGTCCACTTATACCCCGGGTAGTCAGCTCGTTGCGGCTTCAAAAGGGATTGCCATGCCACTTTGTAAATGGTTTTGGGCCCCGTCTCTTCCGCGGATCATTCTTCTTGCTTTTGCGAACTACATCTCCATCACGAGTGCCTCTGGTGAAGGATTTCAGCCAATTTCCTCTGAGGAGCTGAGGATGACGAGCGAGCCGGCCGCGCCCGGAGCGTCCGCCATCATTCTTTATCACCAGGTTGACCGCGACGACAACGGACGCGGCACCATGCACGAAGATAATTATCTGCGAATTAAAATTCTGACCGAAGAAGGGCGCAAGCACGCGGATGTCGAACTCCAGTTTTCAAAGGGCAGAGAGGAGATCGTGCACATCAATGGCAGAACGATAAGGCCAGACGGCTCCGTCGTGAACTTCGATGGTAAGGTGTTTGAAAAATCCTTAGTGAAGACGAAGAAAGTCGGATACGCCGCCAAAACCTTCACGCTCCCAGATGTTGAAGTTGGCGGCATTATTGAATACTCCTACACTGTGAACTTTTTAGGGCAGTACATCTACGACTCTCACTGGATTCTGAGCGAAGAACTGTTTACCAAGCGGGCGCAATTTTCTTTAAAGCCGTACAGCAACCCTTATTCCTCAATCAATCTCCATTGGAGTTGGCAGGGTCTACCGCCTGGATCAGAACCTCGGAATGGACCGGACCACATCATTCGCATGCAGACTACAAATGTTCCGGCGTTCAATGAGGAGGATTTGATGCCGCCCGCAAATGAGTTGAAGTCCCGGGTGGATTTTATTTATGAGGACGAACTTCCCGATCCGAGCCCGGAAAAATATTGGCAGAGAATTGGTAAACAACGTTACGCACTCCTAGAGAAGTTTATTGGCAAGCGCAAGGCGATGGAGAAAGCCGTCGCGGAGATTATTTCTCCGAGCGATACACAGGAAGTGAAGTTGCAAAAGATCTAAACCGGGTCCAGGGCATTCGGAACAAGTCGTAGTACGAAATTTCGAAGACTGAACAAGAGGACAAGCGCGATAAAGAAAAGGTTGACGACAACGTCGAAGAGCTCTGGAAGCGGGGCTATGGAAACGGTCAACAGCTTACCTGGCTTTATCTCGCCCTGGTACGCGCCGCTGGCTTTGAAGCATACGGATGTTGGGTGTCTGAACGGCAGCAATATTTTTTTAACCCAAAAACGATGGAGAGCGCCAAGTTGGACGCCAACGTCGTACTCGTCAAGCTGAACGGCCAGGACCTTTACTTTGATCCAGGGTCGAGATTTACCCCTTTCGGAATGTTGACGTGGTATGAAACCGCAGCTCAAGGGTTGCGCTTGGATAAAGACGGCGGCACGTGGATTTTGACGCCAGTCCCTCCAAGTTCGGAATCTGGCATTAAACGTGAAGCAAAGCTCAAGCTGCTGGATTCCGGAAATTTGGAAGGAGAACTAACCGTAACTTATCGAGGCTTGGAAACTCTTTATTATCGCCAGCAACTCAGAGACGAAGACAAATATGCCCGTAAGAAAGCGATGGAAGAGACCATAAAGTCTCAGATTCCCGTACTGGCGGACGTCGAACTTACCAATGAGCCCGATTGGAATAGTTCGGAAAAGACTCTGGCCCTGAAGTTCGATGTCAAAATCCCCGGTTGGGCAGAAAATGCCGGCAAGCGGACGCTGGTCTCGGTTGGTCTTTTCTCGGCCCCAGAGAAGCACATTTTTGAACATGGCAATCGAGTCCATCCCATCTATTTTGAATATCCTTACGAGAAGGTTGACGACATCACTATCGAATTTCCCAACGGATTAAAGGTAAGCAGCCTGCCTCCCTCGAAGGTGAATGAAGGCCATGTCGTTGCTTATGACCTGAAAGTGGAAAACGATAAAAACACATTGCACGTACAGCGAAAGTTAGCAGTTGACGGGCTGCTCATATTGCCGAAGTTCTATCCCGCATTACGAAGCTTTTTTCAGATGGTAAGGACGGGTGATGAAGAACAGATTGTCCTGCAACCGGGAACAACTAGCGCTGCGAATTAGCTTCGGAGCGTGGTCCGTTCTAATTTTGCTTTGTCTGTCGGCGGGCGTGGCACAGGCTTCCGCTGGAGGAAATGCTCCGCCGTGGATGCACTCGCTCACCTCTGTCTCTCTACCTGCGTACGACGAGAAGATAGAAGCAGTGCAGCTCTATTCCGAAACAGCCGTCATCGTTGAGTCCGTTACCAAGATAAGAACGCGAACCCGCGAAGCCTACAAGATTCTGCGTCCCGAAGGCCGAACCACGGGACAGTTTATGTGCCTTTCCAAACAACTTCTCAGAAAGTCACCATCCTGCGTGGATGGTGCATTCCGGCGCAGGGAAAAGACTTCGAGGTGAGAGAAAAAGACGCAATGGACGTGACCCCGCCCGGAGTGGATGGCGGGGAATTGATTGACGATATCAAGTTCAGAGTACTGCGCATTCCTGCGGCAGAGGCCGGCAACATCATTGGATATGAATATGAAGTTGAAGAGCGTCCCTTCGTTTTGCAGGGCGCTTGGCGCTTCCAATCATCCATGCCCTCGCGTGAGAGCCACTACTCGTTGCAGTTGCCGCAGGGGTGGGAATACAAAGTTTCGTGGCTTAACTATCCGGAAGCGAAGGTCGCCCAGATCGGAGCCAACCAGTGGGAGTGGGTAGTAAAGGATATAAAAGAAATAAACTACGAGCCCAAAATGCCTCCGTTCAAGGGGGTCGCCGGGCAAATGATTGTTTCTTTTTTTTCTGCTGAAGGCCCGGTTGCAAATAATGGATACGTTGACTGGAAGGGTCTTGGAAGCTGGTATCTGAATCTCGTCAGCGACCGGCTGGACGCGACCCAGCCGATGAAGGATGAAGTACGCGCCCTCACTTCCTCTAGACCGAGTGCGCTGGCCAAGATGCAGGCTATCGCTAATTTCGTGCAGCACGATGTACGCTACGTTGCGATTGAACTGGGCATTGGTGGCTGGCAGCCTCACCCCGCCGCCGGGGTATTCACACATCGCTACGGCGACTGCAAAGATAAAGCCACCCTCATGCGGGCAATGTTGAAGGAGATCGATGTTGATTCCTACTACGTGCTGATCAACACGACGCGGGAGCAGTTACTCCGAACACGCCGGCTCACAACGGATTTAACCATGTGATCGTCGCCGTGAAATTACCCGATGGTCTTTCTGATCCCTCGTTAGTCTCGACTCTACAGCACCCCCGCGTGGGAAGAATTCTGCTTTTTGACCCCACGAATGAGTTGACGCCGTTTGGAGAAATCTCCGGAAACCTGCAAGCCAATTACGGCCTTCTGATCAATTCCACTGGCAGCGAGTTAATGCGACTTCCGCAGCAGGCATCTTCGATGAACAGCATTCAGCGCAACGCCAAGCTAACGCTGGATTCGACCGGCTTATTGAAGGGCGAAGTTGAGGAGTTACGCTTGGGAGACCGAGCCTGGGCAGAGCGCCAGGCGCAGCTTGCCATGACCAGAAAAGAAGACCGTATCAAGCCCATAGAAAGCATTTTGTCAGGTTCGCTTTCAAGCTTTCGCATCACGAAGGCTAGCATAGTAAACTTGCGCGAGACCGCGCAGCCGTTCGGATTTAACTATTCGTTTGAAGCCGATCGCTACGCCAAAAATACTGGCAGCCTGTTGATATTGCGTCCGCGCGTGTTTGGCTTAAAGCAGGAGGTTTTTTTAGAGACGAAAGAGCCCCGCCGGTTTCCTGTTGAGTTCGAGGGGCCGTTGCGCGACAGCGATAGTTTTGAAATTACAATTCCAGCAGGCTACAAACTCGACGATCTGCCGCCTCCAGTTGACGCCGAGTACAGCTTTGGCAGCTATCATTCCAAGACCGAGCTTAAAGGAAGCGTGATTCGATACACCCGCACGTTTGAAGTTAAGGAACTCAGTGTCCCGGTGGAGAAGACTGAAGAAGTCCGGACGTTCTACCGGACAATCGCCGGCGACGAGCGCAGTACGGTAGTCTTGGAAGCTGAAGCTAAGTAATCTATCGAATCAGACCTTTTCTGTTCCATTTAACTGAGTGAGAGCAGGACATGGCGAGAATGAGAGATTCCTCGCCATGTACATGAAGTTTCGTCGCATTGCTTTAATCAGTGTCCGCGTATTGCTTCATCTGCGTCTTCGGCGAGATCGAGCATTAGTTGAAAGAACGCGGGAGACTGTCCGATAAACAATCCCATCGCGACGAGGAAATTTACAACCCCCATCGCGGCGTTCTTGGTGGCTGTCGGACGAACGATTGAGCAAGTCGGAAGCTTACGGCTGAGGAATACCGTTGGCTCCGGCATGATCAGGTTCGTTTGGAATTCCTCTCCTCCAAATGGTGGCGCGTTCAGGTCCGGGAATATCAGAGAGGGATCTTTCGGATCGGTCACAGGGACCGCATTCCCCGCTTTGTCGCTCCAGGTCTGAAAGTGCATGGCTTCTGTCGGGCCGATGCTCAGCAAAATTCGCAAAACTTCCGGATGGCTTACCCGTTGAGCGAGTTGCGGATACAGGCTAGTGCCACCTTGCTCGATGGTTCCGAAGTGAAAGGCCGCTGTGTTGGCAATTGCCCGCAAGTGTTCCCTCGGCGACAGGTCATCGTCGGTCCTGGGAATTGCTGGATGCTGCCCTACGTTCAGGCTGGGGACTGCTTGATCGAAGTGGTCGCCAAAATCGGGATTTTTGTTGCCCACGCGGTATCGGGTCCACCAGCTGGTGTCCACCGTCAGTTGCATGAGATTGGTAAGGCGGCCAATTTGTTGCGCTCCTGTCGCCTTGCTGCTCGGCAGAGTGCGAAACGCTTCAAGGCTGACTGTATCTGCGCCTTTCGACGCTAGATACGCGTTAATGAACACCTCGTGAGTAAGTTCATCCTCAGTGTTGTCATGAATGTACTGCGCCATGTCCGCATCGAGTTCCGCAAGCGCAGCTGTGTAAGCTGAGTTCCCGCTTCCGCCGGGTACTTCGCTGTCCTGTATCCCTCCGAGTTCGTTGTATTGTTGCCAAAGGTCGGTTTCCAGGATTTCCGCGGCAGCCAGAAATCGAAGAATGGCGGCGTCTCCCTTTGAAAGGCGCCCGCTTCGCTCCTCGCTTCCTTCCGATGTTGGCTGCGCAAGTAAGGTCGAACTATGGGCCAGGAGTCCCGCCCCTAAAGTTGCCCCGCCCGCTGCGGTCAATCCGCTCTTCACAAACTTTCGCCGGTTGATGGATGTTTTTAAGCTATTCAAGAGGTCGCTCATAGGTGTTCTCCTTAGGAAGAGAGATTGATCTCAGCTAACTTCCCAGGTGTCATGAAGATGTAAAAACTTTGTAAGACGTAAGCACATCCGGAAACCTCTACGGGTCCAACTTTACTGCCTTGCATATTCAGAGTAGACTCGCGCCGACTGGGGAACCAAGGTTTGCCAGCATGCGAAGTTTCTGACGAAAGAGAGGTAGATCATGAACAGAATATTTGCCATTTTGTCCGTGGTAGTTTTCCTCATGGCCGGATTGGTGACAACGATGTCAGCCGAGGATGTACAGGACCAAATCAAAAAGCTTGAGACTGAACGCGCAGCGGCAGTCGTGAAGGCGGATACTGCGATCCTCGATAAACAGACCTCGGACGACTACAGCATCATCACCATGAATGGTCAAATGAGTAACAAGTCTCAAATGATAGACGCTTTTAAGACTGGAAAGTCCAAACTCACGACTGATGAATTATCCGACATGAAAGTCCGAGTGTACGGAAATACTGCTGTGGTAACCGGTAAGGCCGAAGTTAAAGGAACACTGGGTGGCCAGGATGCCACGGGGACAATGATGTTTACCCGCGTGTATGTGAAGAAGGACGGACGTTGGCAATCGGTTGCATTCCAGCAAACACGCGTTTCAAACCCTTAAGAATATTTGACGGTTTCACCTTCAATGCGGCCCAAGCCATCCGGCTCTGGGTCGCAACTAAGTCTATTTCCATTCCTTGCTCAAAGCATCGCGAGTGCGACCCAAAGTAAATAGCAACGAGTCGCGCGGAATTGTTGTTACAAACGGATTCACAATCCAGCCTAAACCTGGTGGGATGTCACGGGTGAGAGAAATAGCCTCCAACTGCACGTAAGTGCCGCCGTCAGCTTGTTGAAACCTCCAATAAGAATTCAATCGCCACAAAAATCCATGTCCTTGACCATCGGGCAGGTCTCGTTCGTTGACGGTTCCTGCGTTTTCCACTTCCCTGATCGCCAGACTGCGAGATCGGCTGGTGGCATGAGTGGGGTCGTGAAATTTGTATTCGACTGCAAAGTCGGCGTCGAGCAGAACCGTCAGCACTTTCGTCCGTTTTAGGCGGAGAGACACCGTGAAGCTATCTCCGTCCCGTTTGAGAAGCTTCGATCTTTGTACATCGGGCGAGTAAAACCTGCTCTCATGATCGTAGTCCTGCAAGAAAGCGATGGTCCGAGCCAGTGAGACTCCTGGGATAAAAACGATCCCTGCCCAATGATGAATAATTCCTCCAGGGCACGAAAGTGACTTGCCCTTAATAATAAGAGGCTCAACCCGCCGCGTAAGGACTTCTCCATTTGCCAGCTTCGCGTTTGCGGCCGCCCGGGCTTGTGGACCCGATGCCGCCGCCGACAGAAACTGTTCCGGGGTCAACTCCTCCGGCATCTGCTTTTCACTCTCGGAAACGTAAGTGTTGAAAGCTGAAAGCGTCTCCTTTTCAAGCTGCACCGCTCTAGCCGGACCTGCAAAGACTAAGCTGATTATCGAAACTGCCATGAAGTAGTGCGCAGACGCTGCCGCATGGTGAGTTATCATGACCTGCCGTGAAGCCTTTTCCAACGAGATTCTTTCGCTTCGGACCGTATGAACTCGACCCAGAGAATGGAGAGCTGCGTAAAAGCGGCTTGCGAATTCGGCTTCAAGACCAACCATTTCGAGTGCTCCTCTTACTGCTTGAACGGCAAGGACAAATTGTGAGCCGCGAAGAAATGCGACAGAGTCTCTGGCCCGCGGACACGTTTGTAGATTTCGATCACGGCCTCAGCACCATCATCAATAAAATCCGGGAAACGCTCGGAGACACAGCCACGAATTCGCGCTTCGTAGAAACGGTAGCAAAGCGCGGCTACCGTTTCGTGCATTCCGCCGAAGTTGTCCAAAATCCCGCATTTACTTCAGGCGAGCCCGAAAAAGTTGCCATTAGTAGTTCCGGCATACCTCCGATCATTGCTGGGGCATTCCCCAAAACGCAAATTAAGTCTTCGATCTTTACACAAGCTGAAGAGCTTCCGGTGGTTCCGCGCCTTCCCCTGCGAATGCTATTTCTTCTCATTCAAATCATGTACTTGAGTTTCTACGTAAGTTCACTAGCCAAATTGCCGAAGGTTATCGAACGGCTAGAACAGGCATTTGGAGACCCAACGCTGACCAGCTCGATACTCATCGTTACGGCTGTTATCGGCCTGCCCGTCCGCTTGTACTGTCTTTCCGCAGTATCATTCGATGTAAGAGGTCTAAGTAGGAAATTTAGAAAGCTGTTTCCAGCAGTCTTTATACTCGATGAGATTTGGGCTCTGGCGCCATTCCTGCTCGCCCGCGAAATTGGCGTTGGACTCGCGCTAGCTTCGACCGCTGCCCTTATCTATGTGCCTTTCGCGCAGCGGACACTTTTGCTAATGGGCGAAATGTCTGGAGAATATAAGTCTTCTGCCCTACGCTGAAATCCCGCCGTCGCCGAAGAGCTTCGAAACACCCAAAGATCGCTAAGTAGAAAATTTACACCGGCACAAAGCATCACCGTAATGACGTTGGCCGCGACGAGAGCAAGCCCCATTTTTCCCACCAGTACGGCCATCAGCGCTACGTTCCCAAATAACGAAATCGCGCCATTACACAGATGAAAGCGAAAAAGCCGCTGCAAGTCCGCAATGATGCCGGTTTGTCCGCGATCATCCCAGGTAAAACGACGGTGCCAGCCAAAATTATGTAGGACAGTCAATTCCACGGAGATGGCTGTTGCCAGGAGATAGTTCGTTCCAGCGCGCGTCAATATTGAAAGGCTAATCAGCTGCACACATATTCCGATTGCACCCACGAAGAAAAATTTGATAAGACGAGACGAACACTCCGAATGTTTTACGGGCGGAATGCAGGCGGCATTGCAACTTCTCATCAGACCATCTCTTCCTGGTAAAGCTTGCAGATGTGTTGCAGAACAGTGACGCTGAACATTGCAGCCATCCCAGCAATCGCAATCATGCCGCCAATATCGAAAAGAAGGAACTCGGCCCCACGGACTTTCACTACCGAATGTTTAAGGAGTGCCAAATTCCCCAATGCCAGCAGTACGCGGATCTCCGTGGGTCCAAACTTCCAGTAAGAAAGTCGAAAAGTTCCCAGCGTATAAGTCGCCAGGTAAGACTCGATAGATAGGAGGAAAAAGCCGAGAAGCATGCCGCCAGCGATTGCCGGATGTACAAAGGGAGAGAGGGCCAAACCTCCCATCAAAAACAAAGCAGCAATGCTGTCGGAGATATGGTCAACGTAAAATCCATACCTTGGGCGCTGGCGATTCCGTATGCGCGCTAAAGTGCCGTCCAAGCTATCACCCAGCCAGTTCAGCGCCAGGAAGAAAATCCCCAGCAGCAGAGCGTAAGAATTCCAGCGGGCCAACACGTAACAGGCTCCCGCTAAGCATTGTGCGATGAAGCCCAGGGCAGTCAAATGGTCGGAGTTAATCCCACCCGGGGTATGGTGGGCCATCCACACCAGCAAGCGCTTCTCGCTTGCGGCTACGAAGCTGTTCTGGTGTCGGCGCGCCGGAGTGAAGTTGTTTGTAGCGGTGTGAAGTTCAGGGGTTGCGGATGTCATTGGAGCCTCCCGATCTCCGACAATTTGCGACGCCCTGATTTTGCAATGCACTGCGGATCAATTCGAAAGCAATAAAATATCACTGCCTATATGAAAGAATCGGCAGGACTTTGCCGTTATCATCTTCTGCAAGAGCCGTTCGGAGCGCAGCAAGTTTCAAGGCTTTCAGGCTCTCTTCAGGTGAGTAATTCGAATTTGACGTGAGTACAATTATCGCGACAACCGTGCTCAGGAGGAACCAAATGAGAATCGCGAGTGCTAGTTGGCGTTCTTTCTTATTAGTTGCATTGGCTGCGATCTCGTTCTCCCCGCACTCTCTTGCACAGGAGAAAAAGATAAAGCGTTCCGACCTTCCCCCAGCAGTTGATAACGCAGTTAGTTCGCTAGGGGCTGGCGCCCGCATTTCGGGATTTGCGGAAGAACGCGAAAAGGGACAGACCTTCTATGAGGTGCAAATGGTAGTTGACGGACACACAAAAGACGTCCTTTTAGATCGCACGGGAGCGGTGGTCGAAGTGGAAGAGGAAGTAGCCCTGGACAAACTTCCCGACGAAGTAAAGCAAGGGCTCATGGCCAAGGCGAAGCAGGGCAAACTTACGAAAGTCGAGTCCCTCACCAAGCACGGCAAACTGGTTGCGTATGAAGCGCAAGTCATGACCGGTAGAGTGAAGTCTGAAGTTCAAGTCGGTCCCGAGGGAATACCGCTCGACCACGAAGAGTAGGGTCTAAGA
>JALYIM010000018.1 GCA_030775785.1 Acidobacteriota bacterium | reverse complement strand
CGAAAGGGGAGACGGTACTCCAAAAGGACGTACCTTGGGACCTAATTTCGTCGCTAGAATACAGTTAGAACCTGGCGGTCCCTACTTCGCGTTTCAGAACGGCGCAAAAATCTCAGACCCCTTGCGCATCTCGGATCAGCCGCCGTCTTCGTGTGGGTGCTGTCCAACCGCAAATCTCGCAGGCGGCTTGTTATAGACACCTCGCCAACTGAATGTTTCCGGCATCCTACCCCGTTCCAAGAACCCCACTAAAGCAAAGGCGGTAAGTAACTGAGCTGAAGGGAACGGGGATGTGGGGTCTGCTGTCCCCAAAACACATGTTTTCGGATGGCGCTGACTAGGTCCAAAAGGGTTAGTGCCTCGGACGATTCGCTGCCTACAGCTGACCGGTCAACTGGGCCAAGCGAACATGCCAACGTAGATTAAAAGTTGTAGCCAAATATCAGACGTACCGTGGGAGCCGGACGTGAATAGAGGCTGCTCTTAATCTCGACAAATGTACCTCGGCGAAACTGCACCCCAGTCAGGATATTAAAACCAGTAACGAAGTCGAAGTTGCCGAAGTCAATGTTTCTCCCGCCCTGGAAATTCTGGTGCAAGAAGGTGAAACCCGGCCCGGCGCCCACGTATGGCGACCACCCTCCGTGGCGTGACGCGATCGGCAATCGATAAATGGCTTCCATGTTCAGAGCAATGAGATCGGTGACCTCTCCGAACGCAAACTCGGCATTCGGACGAAAAAACAAGTCAGGGTGGAATATCGGACCGAGCTGAGAATGCACACCGAACAGGATGAGTTCAGGATCGAAAGCAGCACCGGCATGCACGCCCAGGCGCCAATGCCGAGCCTGCCGCTTAATGTCATGCTCTAAATCTCGAACGGCCGGTGGAATAGGGCCTGCCTCGGCAGGTTTAGTCCCCTGTTCTCCCTGCGCCGCCTCTAACGCTGTAACGTTGCTCGCGAGCCGGGCGCCCGCTTCCTCGCTGGGAGTGGACACAACACGGGCCCGGGTGCCGGTGGGAATGGATCGCGGCTTGGTCGTATAACGATTGAAGACAAACAGATGGTGTTCATTGTCTGCAGTTCTCACGACCAGGGTTTCCCGGGTCGACGAAACTACCGTACCCTCAATCGTATCCTCCCCTTGGCGAGAGGTTGGGGCTTCTTGGCACCTCGCCGATAGGGGCGATAGTACGCAGGCTATCAACAAAGCGCACACACTCGACGTCAAAAAGTTTCGTATTCTCATCTGCGCTCCTGTGCATCTGCTGAAGTTGCTCGATCATTGGATGCAGCGCAGCCGCCGACGGAGTGAACGAGAGTTCGAAATTGTAGGCTGAGTATTAATCCCAAAGCTTCCGTCTTTCAGTCGGACAAAATTCCTCTACAACTGAAAATCACTTAAGGCTTTCCTGTCGTCGGTTGTTGGCCTGCGGGCATGGTCGTATGCAGGCCGTTGATCAAAACATCCGTACATTTTTCCAGCTTGTCATTTTTCGTTTTCAACTGTTCCTCTAAGGCCGCAATTTGATTGCGATCTCTTCCTCCGGACGTGGCATACTGCACTGCGATCCCAGAAATCGCTCCTAAAACAAAAACCAGTATGTAAATCCAAGTCTGTCTCATAAACTCTCCCCCAAACTGTCTATCTTATAGAGGCGGCTGGGTGCCTTGTCCATGCCGTCGCGATTTTTTACAATGTTGCGCAGTAACTGAGGAGGGGATGAAGTGTCAGCTTCCTGGCTTGAGCGTGTCCGAAGTCCCTAGTCCCCTCGGCTCTTCGCAGGACACTGGCGCCGCTGAAGTCACATCTGATCCCGCTGGGCCGATGTGTACGCCAGGACGAGACTTTTGTTGGCAATTGTGCCGCGACGAAACTGTCACCAGGCAAACTCGGTTCGCGTCACGCAGTCGGGCTACAAATGACTGGTCTCTTGAGATAGCTCTAGCTGCATCTTGAAATGGCCATGAGTCGAGGCATATAAAGGGCGGCTACTCCTCATAGATCGGTTAACGGCATTAAGGATTCGGTAACACAGTCAAAACGCATCAGGGCCCTCGTTATGCTCCAAACAATTCTGCTTACTCTGTTGCTGTCATCGCTCGCTTCTGGAAACGTGGGAAATAGATCACAGCTTGCGGAGTCGTCCAGGCCGCATTACAGAACCCATTCCCCCAAGACCGAAAACGTCGGGGCTTTCGTATCGGCGGGCCCATCTTGCCGAAGGGTACCGCGTCGATCCTTCTGTGCGGCGCGATTCACGCGGCAAATTGAAGCGAAGCAAGTCTTCGAAAGCAGCATTCGACCGGGAGCACCATTGCCCATCTGCAGGCAACACGAGAGGACGATGTCCCGGATACATTGTGGATCACGTTAGGCCGCTGGAATGTGGCGGAGCCGATACCCCCTTCGAACATGCAGTGGCAAACAATTGCTGAAGGCAAGGCGAAGGACAAAATCGAAAGGTATTGCAGATGAGGGAACAACGTCCACATTATCGTGAGGCTTTCCTCCTTGGAGGTCACTGGGCAATGATGTCACGGCTGATTCTTATAGTCTTAATTTTCGCTATACCTTCAGCTACTCAGGTGAAAATCTTAAAAGAAAAGAGGCGTGCTGAAGCGGAAATTATCTGGGACGGGAATGCGCTACATGACCTTTGCCAGCACTACAAAGAAGAGAAATTGAGGGGGTTAGGGGCCGGCTGTTTCTGGTATATTGCCGGGGCAACTCAAACCATCCTTTTGACCCACGGAACTGAAATTCCTCCCCCATGTCCCGGCAAGGGAGTTACGCACGAGCAGATTGTCGATGTAGTGGTGAAATGGCTGGATGACCATCCAGAAAAGCGTGACTGGCCCGCCCCTTATGTAGTAGTGCGCTCTCTGGACGAAGCATTCCCGTGCAATTAAGAGCGGAGTCTGCGAGCAAGACCAGTGTCTAGTGAAACCCACGCGCATCCCGGCACTGCAAGATTGGGTCGGGAATTCCCAAATGACGGCTCCGGCCCGAACTTTTTGAGCGCGAGCGGCACAGTGAGCCGGTGCCTGGCTGGCACTCGAGCGAAATTGCACGCCAAGCATTGATATAAAAAGCGATGGTCGCACTGATCGCAACCCTCTTTCCTAAAAGCACATCAGAATGCGCGTGGATACGACAACAATTGTGGGCTTCACTGCTGGGATTCTTACGACTGCGGCGAATATTCCACAGGTGGTAAAGAGCTACCGTACGCGAAATGCCGATGGACTCTCGTTCAGAATGCTGATTCTGCTGAGCACCGGCTTGGCTATGTGGACGGTGTATGGGTTATTGAGCAAATCTTTGCCCGTGTATTTAACGAACGCGGTTGGCTTTATCTTGGTACTCGCGATTGTCGTAATGAAGTTGCAATTTGATGCACGGTCCACAAAGGACTGAAAAAGTCTCCACTCGATTTTGAAGTAATGGGTTAGCTCGGATTCCGAAGCATCCCAATAAAACTAGGCCATCCTGCTTCCTGACAACCGCATCCCATGACCGCTAGTAAACCAATATCCAGGAGGATGAAATGGCAGAAAAGGACAGAAACGAGCAACAGGGTGGGCAGAGAAGCGGCCAGCAAGATAAGGGTCAACAGCAGCAGGGCGGCGGCCAGCAGGACAGGGGCAAGCAAGGAGGCGGACAACAAGGCGGCCAAAAGAGTGGCCAGCAAGGCGGCGGTAACCGTTAACTTAGAAGGGTGCCGAAATTTGTTTTCCGGCACCTTTTTTCTATGTTAGCGAATCAGCGCGAATGCGAAGGGAAAAGGATTATGTTGTTCGATGACCTGAGCCGGCGGCTGCGAGAGCTTAGGGACGAGATCAGAACGATTCAGCAGAAGAACGATGAATACCTTCGGGACGACAGCTGTGAGCTTGCAGGCCGTAGAGCTTTCGACAACAGGCGACTACGGTTGGAGCAGATTAAGGCTGAAATAGCCTCAATCCTCGGAACCGCGCAATCAAATCTGGCTGAGAAATGAAAAAAACAACCTCAGTCTCCGGACAGTTGAAAGGATGGGCTGGAATTGCGAAGTTCTTGGGGCAGCCTATGTCCATCGTTCAGCGATGGGCGAAGTCCGGAATGCCAATACGCCGCGAAGGAAGGAACACGGTCGCATTTGCCGAAGAGCTCAACACTGGTTGAGCAAAGAATCTGGAGAACCGGTTCACATTGCAGAGAACCAGTGATTTATCCGCTGACCTGAAACGTGAACTCGCAGTTCTAAGAAAGCAGCGCAGCGCGAAGAAATAACGCTCTCCAAATGCCCCCTTTCAGGTAGTCAGCGATTCACATTGTCAATCTTGTCCATGATCCTGGTGGCAATCCGAATAGCATTCGCTATTAGTGATTCTGTGGCTGGACTGGCCCTGTAACCAAACAACTCATTCGGATTCTTGAGATGACGCGCGACCAAAACGGCGGACGCAATAAGTATCACGCGTTTTCGCCCTTCATCCACGAAAGCAGTTTAACATATTCGCTTTTTATTCGCTTTTTCGCCTGCCTTCATTTGGAAAAGACTGCGCACAAATCTCCAGCTGGTATAGAATCCCGCGCGTGTAGATCCCCCAGTTCTGCGAGGGTCTAATATGCAAAAGTTTTTTTTCGTATCGTTGTGGGTGCTGATTTTCGCAAGCGCCGCTTCCGGCAAGAACAGACAAGATGTACCTTCGGCGCCCCTTCCTGCCATCGTGATAAATGCCTCGAAGATTTTTCTGACCAACGGAGGCGGGAGTAACCTTGCGTACGATAGCTTCTACTCCGAAATGAAGCAATGGGGTCGCTATGAAATTGTCGGCTCGCCACAAGAAGCGGACTTAATTATTGAGCTTGCCTATCGGGTTGAACAAAATGGGACTCGCGTTTGGAGTTCTACTAACCCGTACTATGGGACAACCCAGGTCCACAGCGCCCAAATCGAAGATCCTCAACTCGCCCTAACTATTTACGACGCTAAAACGAAAAATTCGCTCTGGTCTGAGGTTGACCATAGAAGGCTCGCCCGCAGAGAAAAGAATCGGGAAAAGGAAATCATCAATTCGGCGGCCAGATTGGTGCAGGATCTCAAGGCAAGGGTAGGGATTGCAGGCTCAATTGCACCAACGGAGCCTAAGAATGGAACTTCGGTGGTCGAATCTCCTCGCCCACCTATTATGAACAATCCCGTCCGGGTCGAAGGTTCATCGTCAAAAACCGACTCGAACGGCAATACTGATGGCACGGCCTCGGTCACTTCCAATCCCGATGGCGCCGTTCTTTTCATTGATTCGATTGGTCGCGGGCAAGCGCCTATTATCGTCAAAATCTCGCCAGGTAAGCATTCATTTCAATTGGTTATGGCCGGTTATAAGGACTGGATCTCAGAAGTTGAGGTGCGGTCTGGATCGATCGTGAATGTTTCAGCTTCGCTCGAAAAGTAGTACAAGGTAGGAGCAGTCCAGCACTGGCATTTCTATTCGCAAAACTGAACGCACAATCGTACAGGGCAACCCAATAAGGGAAGCAAATTAAGATTTGCTTAGAGTGCAATCGGACAATTTTGGCCAACTGGCGCGTGTTACTTCTTTTGAGGCGAAAGTGACCTCATAACGGCGAGACATTCTGCTCGACTCTTGGTGCAATTAACCATTGCGACGAAATTCGCGGATGTTCCTAGTCTTAGTTGGCGAGTCATCAGAAGAATTAAATTGTCAGTAATTTCCATACGTTGTTCGTCACCACCGGCCTTTTGAGCAACCGTCACACTTAAACCATTAGTGACGAATTTGATTTTTCTTTCCCACCGATCGCTGAGGAAGTGGCAGGCTTTTTCGACTCAATCGAGTTTAAAGCTCACAAATCACCGCCCGTTTTTGTTGCGCCTGGGTTGCGTAATTTGCACGACTTTGCCGGAATCTGCCGAGCTAAGTCCTTTATCTACATTATTTGTAACAGGTGTTGGGGGTCTCATAATCCGTAGGTCGTAGGTTCGAGTCTACGGCCGCCACCCGTTCAACGAAAAGCCTCAAGCGACTCCTTTGGCAGCCTTCTTGGTTTGATCCAACATCTCATCCGCTCGGTTCAGTAAATCAGACGTGCGATCTGACAGGTCCGCCCGGCTCTTGCTGCCTTCTTGGGGAGCGTACAAAATTCCAACTGCCAGTCCCACTCCCAACCCTAAAATGAATCCTTTCATGACTATTCCTCCCGAAACAAGATTTATGAATAAAAATAAACGGCTGAAGGCAGCCTTCAGCCGTCGAAATTGCTATGCTGCTCGTCCGCTGCGTTTCCTGCCTGGCTGCGGTCTATTTTCAGACTCGTCTCCAATGGCATCTTCGGCTTCTTCGTCAGAGCCATTCGCCTGACTGTTGATGTCTTTGGAAAGCTCGGTAAGCTTTT
>JALYIM010000017.1 GCA_030775785.1 Acidobacteriota bacterium | reverse complement strand
CTGATGACTTGGCGAAAAAGGGAGAACGGTTGCCGCCACTGGGCGGAGTGCCTGTGGGCATCAAAGACGTCCTGATGACGCGCGGCGTGCGTACGACTGCGGGTTCCAAAATTCTCGGCAATTACACTCCGCCGTACGATTGCACAGCGGTTGCACGCATGGAAGCTGCGGGAGCGATCGTCCTCGGCAAATTGAATTGCGATGAGTTTGCCATGGGTTCTTCGAACGAGAACTCCGCATGGAAGCCGGTACATAATCCGCGCGACTTGACGCGAGTTCCAGGCGGCTCTTCAGGAGGATCGGCGGCTGCGGTAGCGGCGGACATGGCGGTGGTCACCCTTGGCTCCGACACTGGCGGCTCAATTCGTCAGCCCGCGTCTTTTTGCGGCGTGGTCGGATTGAAGCCGACTTATGGCCGAGTCTCTCGTTACGGATTAATTGCGTTTGCTTCGTCGCTCGATCACATTGGTCCGTTTGGGAAAACCGTGAAGGATGCAGCCACGGTATTGCGCACCATTGCGGGACGCGATGCGATGGATTCGACATCCGCCGAGATGGCGGTGCCGGATTATGTCAGCGAACTTCAGAGACCAATCCGCGGTTTGAAAATTGGAGTCGCTAAGGAATATCTGGGCGAAGGTCTGGATGCCGAAGTCCGGAAATCGGTTGAAGACGCGGTGCAGAAATTGGCGCTCCTGGGTTGTGAAATTGTGGAAGTCTCGTTGCCACACACGGAATACGCGATTCCGACGTACTACATTATTGCGACTGCGGAAGCTTCCTCAAATCTTGCTCGCTTTGATGGAGTTCGATATGGCTATAGAGCACCCGGGGCGAACACGCTTTCCGAGATGTACCGTCGCACTCGTGATCAGGGATTCGGAGCAGAAGTGAAGAGGCGGATTATGCTCGGTACTTACGCTTTGAGCGCGGGATATTACGACGCTTACTATTTGAAAGCGCAGAAGGTGCGAAGCTTGATCACGAAAGATTTCGACGATTCTTTCGCGAAAGTGGATGCGATTGTAACTCCGACTTGTCCGACGGCGGCCTTTAAGTTGGGAGACAAGATGGATGATCCTCTGGCCATGTATCTGGCCGACATTTATACCGTGACAGCCAATATTGCGGGCATTCCGGGGATATCAATTCCTTGTGGTCAAACTAAAGAGAAGCTTCCGATTGGATTGCAGATTTTCGGCAAGCATTTTGATGAAGCGACAATTTTAAGAGTGGCGCATGGATTCGAGCAGGCGGACTGAAGGGCTAAAGCAGCGCTTAGCTAGTCGCTCAAGAACGTGGAAACTACAGTAGAGGAGTGTAATAACCGTCATCGCCATCCGCGCACGATCTACACAACACTTTATTGTTCGCGCGCACTTCGCGGCGGAAGTTGATCCCTTCGCCGCAGGCCTCACATACGGTTCGTTCTGACTTATATCCAGGAAAATCTTCTGGGGATATTTTCACTTTCACCCACTGGCTGGTGAAGAGATCCCCCTCTTTCATTTCGCGATAGGCCAGCATCTGCTGCTGGTTTTTGTTTTCAACTTCAGGATGCATTTGCTTCGCCAGAATCTTTGAAGATTCTTTCGCAGCAATGCGAATTGCTTTTTCTGAGCTCACGTCCACAAAGGTGGCGGCGACTTTTCCCCAGTCGCGAAACTTCAGAGCGCGTTTGCCCAGGCGGCATCCCGTTACGACGGAGATGGCGTCGGTAGCGCACCGGTCAATTTCCACAAAAGTTACCAGACGCTTGCGGTCTTTTCCGCGAGGGTCGTCAATCCCCAATTTGTTTAGTCCAAGCATAGCCATGCGCACGCCCAGCACTTGGCCGGCGCAAAGGTGTCCGTGGGCTTGTTCGGCGTCGAGAAGATAGTCGTCGAGGGATTTCATGGCGATCAAATTCAATTGTAGTACGTAGAGACAAGCAGGTCCCTCGACTGCGCTCGGGGTACAGAATTAAAAGAGAGAAAAAGCATGGGCATATTGTCTGAGAAATCGAAAAGTCAATTCCAATCCAATTGGAATAACAAATCGCTGCTTAGAATCGACGTAGCGATTGTGTTGATTCTGTCATTATTTTTATCCGGGATGGGGTGCAGTTCGCAATGGATCAGCGTGGCTTTAGCCGACCTTCCCGTGTTGACGCAGATGGCCCTGAACATTGGCACGCTCGTCGCTACTCTGCAATCGGGAAAGCAACTCAGTTCTGCGGAAACCAGCGCGGTGCAGAACATTTCTGGTGAAGCGGGACGCGATCTGAATTTGTTGCAGTCGCTTTACAACGAATACAAGTCGAGTCCCAACGCGGACACGATCAAGAAGATTGACGCCGCCATCGCGCACATTAGCCAGGACCTTCCTGCGATGCTGCAGGCTGCGCATATCAGCGATCCCGTACTGGCGTCGAGAGTGGCTGCGGGAGTGAACTTGATCGTGGCCACAGTAAACACCTTCGCCGCTCTGGTTCCGCATGACCTGACGTCTCCTTCTACTTCGCGGACAGCTGCTTCCCACCGGATTGCGATGCCTCACAGTCGTGAACTGAAAAGACAATGGAATCATCAAGTGTGCGCACCGAGCGGAAACGCGGCTCTTGATTCCACGTATACCTTGTGTGTGGTGCGATGACACTGCCTGTGATTGCGATTACCAATGCCTCCACTTGCTTAACTGACGCGCAAGTGGAGGCCACGATTGCGCCTCTGCAGTGCCAGGTCAGCCGGGACTTTCGCGCATTCTGGAATGTTGATTGCTCGCTTGTATTTCTGCCTCGCGATCAAGAGCTGCTCCGCGGATGGTGGCAGATTGTGGTGAGCGACAATCCAGATCAGGCGGGGGCCTTGGGATATCACGAATTAACCAGCGAAGGTGCGCCGCTGGGGAAAGTATTTGCGGCTCTTGATCTCCAAAACGGCTATTCGTGGACGGCAACCTTCAGTCATGAGCTTCTGGAGATGCTTGCCGATCCGTGGCTCAACTGGTGCGCTCAGGGAACGAATGGAGAAGTGTACGCGCTGGAGGTTTGTGATGCGGTCGAGGCCGACGAACTCGGATACGAACTTGATGGGATTCTGGTTTCGGATTTCATTACACCCTCGTGGTTCGAGCCAACCGAATGCGACCAAGTGGACTTCAAGGGCCGAATTAAGAAACCATTTGAGCTAGGCCCCGGAGGATATGTCTCTACCTTCAACGCAGAAGGAGGGTGGACGCAATTGACGGCGGAGAGAGGCGCTGCGCCGCCAATTCCTGCGGGCAGCAGGCGTCATCGGCGACAACTGGAAAAATCGACATGGAAAAAGAGTGAAAGATAAAGCCCCTCACCTGAGTTCGGAACCGCTGCTACTTTCTGCGCCAACGTACCCCTTCTTTGGTGTTTTCCACGAGGATGCCGGCTACGGTCAGTTCGGCGCGGATTGAGTCGGACGATTTGAAGTTGCGGCTACGACGTGCCTGTTCCATTTCTGAGATTTTCTTTTCTATCTCGGCATCAGAGATTTGCTGGTTGCCGACCGCATCCATCAATTCCTTGCTGATGTCTTTTTCTCGGCCACTGGCTTTTGCCCATTCGAGCACGGAGTGCATCTTCGGACGGTCGTCATCTTTCAGCACAGCAAAGATCTCATCGAAATCATCAACCGCAGCCAAAAGCGGCGCGACGTTGTCTTTGCGAATCTCCCCCGCGTCCATGGCCGCGTTTGCTGTCCGCACCATATCGAAGATCGCCGCTTGTGCGCGTGCGGTGTTGAGGTCATCTTCGAGGCCAGCACGCAACTGCGCAGAAGTTTCGTCACCTAAACGAGATATTGCATCATTGATGCCGTCAGCGAAAGTGGATGTCGTCAGCCGAGTGCGAAAATTTCGCAGGCGCTCCACCGATGAGGTAGCCTGCTGCAATCCGTCGAAGGTGAAATTGAACTGGTTGCGGTAGGGAACGGATGCTAGCAGAAAGCGGATCGAAGAGGGCTTGTGGCCTCTCAGAACCAGATCGCGAAGAGTAAAAAAATTGCCCTGGCTCTTGGACATCTTCTCGCCCTCGACGAGCAAGAAACGTACGTGAAACCAGAAATGCGCGAACATCTTTCCCGTCAGAGACTCAGACTGTGCGATTTCATTTTCATGATGAGGGAAAATCAAGTCCTCTCCCCCCGCGTGCAGATCGAAGGTCTCTCCCAGTTCCGCCATGGACATCACGGAACACTCGATGTGCCATCCAGGGCGTCCCGGACCGATTGAACTCTCCCACGAGGCCTCTCCTGGTTTGGGTGCTTTCCACACGGCGAAATCCCGCGCATTGTCTTTTTCGTACTCATCCACGTCAATGCGCGTGCCATCCTGCATGCCCTCAAAATCGCGTTTGGAAAGTTTTCCGTAGGCTGGAAATTTGGCTATCCGGAAATAATAAGAACCGTCATCAGTGCGATAGACGAAGCCCTTTTTCTCCAGCTTGGATATGAACTCGGCCATCTCTGCAATGTGATCGGTGGCATGCACGAGCACAGGCTGCTCGATGTTCAACGCGGCTGAATCTTCCAGGAATGCCTTCTCAAAGCCGGATGTATAGTCCTTGACGCTTAGGCCTTCACGGGCTGAGTTACGGATGATCTTGTCGTCCACGTCGGTGATGTTCATTACGTGACGCAGCTTGTATCCACTCTGAAGCAGGAAGCGGCGCAGAACATCTACGGCTACGAATGTTCGGAAGTTTCCAATATGGCCGTAGTCATAGACCGTGGGTCCGCATGCGTACATGCGAACTTCGTTGTCTTCGAGCGGTCGAAATTCCTCGATCTTGCCGGAGAGAGTGTTGTAAAGGCGCAAAGCCATAATTTAAGTGTGCATACCCGGTTAGAGTGTCATAGGAGCAGAACCATTGATTTTAGGGGCAGCGAGCAAAGCGGGCAAATGAGGTGTGTCACTCTGCAGCAACATTCAAAGCACAGGGCCGATGGAGATCTGAGATGGAGGGCTGCCATGCCCGTGCAGGCGCTTGCCAACGACCCAGACGTAATGGATCGCAGATACGATCGTGAACGAAAATGTGGCGCGTAGAAAAGTAAGACGTGCGATCGCGATCCAGCGATCGTGATCCACGAGGAAAAGCATAACGAAAAAAATAGCTGCTACTTGAGCGAAGGTGTTCGCTTTCCCGAAGATGCTGGGGCGAAAATCGCGCAATCCGGCGATAGCGTAAAGCACGGCGCTGGCACTCAGAATCGAGATGTCGCGACTGAAAACGAGAACGGTAAACTTCCACGGAACCGCATGTAGTATCGAGAGAACCAGAAACATGGTGCTGAGCAAGAGTTTGTCGGCTATGGGATCGAGATACTGCCCGAGGACGGTTTGCTGCTTAAGGGTGCGCGCCAGCAGGCCATCAAGGCCATCACTCAGGCCGGCAAGAACAAAAAGTACGAGCGCCGAGATATAGTGCCCTTCGACCAGCTTAATCACAATGAAGGGCAGGAACATCATGCGCAGCAGCGTGAGTTGGTTAGGGAAGGTAAGCAGCTGCGAGAATTTCACTTCTGTTCTCCGCGTGGCAGCGTAACGATGACTGGGCGCAAGGTTGCGGAGGGATCGCTTCCGGTACGCTCGGTGAAACGCTCGGAGAGCGAAGGAATATTTCCGTTAGGAAGATCAAGTTCGACACGCTCGATCCGATGCATGGGAAAGAACACCAAGCTGGAAAACACGTCTCCGCTTTTCACCAGCGAGATCAGATCATCGAAAGAATGGACTTCGATACCGCAGATGCTCAATCCTTCAACAGCAAGTGAGAGCAGTGTGCCCCAAAACTTCTCACGCGGATTCGCTAGCGTAATCACTACCATACTTCCGGGCCGAAAGGGAGATGAGTGTGCGTCGGCGGCGATGCTATTTTGAAGTGCGATTTGCACGGTTAATGATTGTCGCTAAGGGATGCGGAGTTTGCAACTGAGGCGGTGAAGGTGCATACAGCGACGATGAAGTTGTCAAAATAAGGTTTGTCCCACTCTCGCCTCGGCGTAAACCGCGAAGTTATTGGCCAACAAATCGGAGCAGTGATATTGCAAATATGTTGAAACTCCAAGCAAAGCCACGCTGAGTTTCGCACTTATCTTAAATTGCGCAATCCGTTCTTGGGGAGCATCGCTTGGGCGTCAGACAAGTGCTACGTTCCGGCGTACATTAGCTTTTCTTACCCGCCTTCTCAGCGTGCCGCGCTTTTACTTGCGCTGGGCATCGGTCAGCGTTGGCTGGCTTCACCGGTCGCAACTCGCTAATTGAACCTGCCGGACTGACCCCGAGGCACACTCAGAGATTTCCATTGCGAATTGCCCCCAGAGCCTTCGGCAACATTGCAGAGGTCACTGGTCAACTGCGTGCGTTCTCGCGTAATTGCTGAACTATGTTGTCTACTCCTGCGCTTGGTGGAATAGGGCGGAAATTCTATTGTGACACGCCATCATTTATATGAAGGAGAAAGACGCGAAGACGGGCAGGGTCCTCCTCCTCACGATAACGCTTCCACCACCATTGGGCCAGTTTATCCTGCAGGCGAATTTTGCGGAACGGCTCGGACGCGGTAAACTCACGTTTACAGGTAAGGTTTCACACGCGTAAGATGTTTTTAGACGTCACTTAGAAGCTTGCAAGTTGCTGAAATCATATAACTTTAGGCGCGTAGCTCAGTTGGTTAGAGCGCTACCTTGACACTTTAAAAATGTCAATGTTTTCAATCACTTACACGCTTTATAGGGCCGCCTAAGCCTTATAAGCAGCTGTAGGGGTGTTCCACCACAGGTTAAAACGCAGGTTAAGAG
>JALYIM010000016.1 GCA_030775785.1 Acidobacteriota bacterium | reverse complement strand
CTCTTTGACGGAGGAAATGCTCTGGGACAAGACGCTGCAACGACGCGAACCCACCGGACTCGTGATCATGGCGATTCGCAACGATGAAAGCCTGGTACCGCGGGATGAGGTGACTCAGCAATCACTTGATGATGTATTGCGACAGGCGCGCATTCAGCGCGACGAACTCGAGGCAGACCTCCTCGCACGCGAGGATTACGCTCGCGAGCTGGAACGCCAAAGGCAAAGGTTTGCGGAAGAAGTGATGAAGAGGTTCGCGGTCTATTGCAGACGTCGCACGCGCGAGGATTTGCGGCGGTTTGCTGGATCTCTCGATCCCAACGAAAACGGTCGCACGATCGGAGACCAAGTTGCCACTGCTCTCCTCCCCTTGATGTCCGAGATATTCAATTTGCTTGAGATGCCCGAAAGAGTCGCGTTTTGGAAATCCGACGTTGGGTTCTTGATCGCATCGGAGATTCAGCAAATCGAAGACGAGCGCGTGCTGGCGCTCTCTGATAATCAGACCTCAAAGATTTCCGAGCATGGGGGAGCAAACCCAGCACCGCCGGCGCTCGAGGATGGGACGAATGTAGACCGTCGAAACGAGCAGGAGAAAGCACGCGAAAATTCGGGAACGGCGGCCGGCGGAATGGACGTGAAGCAGATGGACTCAGCTCAATCCCAGCCTGGATCCCCTCAGGAAAAAGAACAGGAAGGCTCTGCCGCTGGGACGACTGCGTTGTCGGCCGTGGATTCGTCAACAACCGAGAGTGCCCACTTGTCAAAGCCGCTGAGCAAGCGATTGCAGCGTGGCAAGGAGTGCGAGGAGATGGTCGTCGAGATCATGAAGATCAAGAAGGACGTGGTGGAAGACTGCATGACGATCTTCCAGAGCCAAGAAGAGCACCCGGATTTTCGCATCTGGGGAGTTGTGAAAACGCTATCTGCGAAGGACCAGGAGACATTTAACACGCCGAAAGAGTGGGGACATGTGAGGGGCTACGCGAACCTGCTTCTGTCGAAATTTTTCGGCGTGCTCCCCTCGACCATCGATGAATCGCGGAAAGACTGGAGATCACATCGGAAGCAAAGTGCGAAAAAGGCCTCCGGATCCAGCGGGAAGGAATCCAACCCCGTTTTTACCCCTGTTTAGCCCTGATTCCCCCCCGGTTTCAATCCTGATTTTCTTCGACGACCCCGTTTTACAGTACCCTCTTTAGCCCTGATTTTCGACTTCGACAACCCTGTTTTCACACCACTTTACCCCTGATTTTTCCCACACGATCTGCTTTACATTTGGCGCCGCGATTGAGAGGCGCTTTCAAAATGGATCAGAAACTCGGCTGGAAACTTCGGCGCGTTGCCGCTTTTATTCGACAGCAAGACGCTGCTCGTCGTGTGGGCCTGACTCTCGCACGCTACGGCGGGATCGAGCGCGGTGAGATTGAGCCGCGCGATGAAGAACGCCGGCGGATCGAGAATTTTCTCCCACAGCTCCCCGTAGAGATTCGCCGTCCAGAGGCGTCGATCGCGGAGTCGTCTCCACCATGAAAAACGAAAAGGCCTCCGCGCGGCGGAGGCCTTTCGTGACACTTTTTCGGAGGTAAAACGCGGACAGCAGCTCGAAACCAACGCCCGGCAGGAGCGTTCAATGAAAGTTTACATCAACGCTACTCGATCGACCTCCTTAAAAAAAGCTATTCGCGCGGCCGCTGCTCACGCTGCCCAGGCCAAGTTGTGTCTCCTGCGCGCGGCACGTGATGTTCACGACGCGGACCATATCCGCGCTCTCCATGACGTCACCGGGATTCTCTCTCATGTGATCGTCGCCCTCGGACAACTGGAGGTGCTCAGATGACAACGCCGGCGCCGGTATCTTCTTCGACGCAACGGAAAGAAAACTTTTCGACGTTGTTCACTCGAATTACCCACAATTTCTCAATCGCGAGGAGCTCGCTCAGGCAGCCGGAGTGTCATCGAGGAGCTCCGCCTTCGACACAAATCTTCGAACTCTGCGGTCTGCCGGCATGGTTGAGCTTGGACTCGATCGCACCGTTCGAACCCAACCTTGGGTTTTTTTGGAGTTATCACGTGCATAAAAAACTTTCACTTGAGGTGCGCGCGTGAATGCTCACGAGAGTATTCGCAACGGTCGCCGCGCAAACTTCTACATCGTTGAGAACCTGCTCATCGATCACTATCTGCGAATCGTCGGAGCAACGGCGTTCGCCGTCTATTGCTGCCTCGTCCGGCACGCCGATGACCAGCGATCGACATTCGTCGGGACAGCAAGGCTTGCCGATGAGAGCAATCTCTCGCAACGGCAAGTGCAACGCATTCTGAAACTACTCGAACGGCACGGCCTACTCCGAATCGTTTGCAGCAAAAAACCCGTCCGGAAAACCGTGTATTGGGTGTTGCCTGTCCCTCCAACCGGCAAGGCCGCGAGCACCCCCCTTTTCGATCAGTTTTTGCCGGACTTGGGCGTCCGCGAGAGCTGCGAGCAGGCGACACCCATGTCGCCTGGTCGCGACATGGGTGTCGCGGGTAGCGACATGGGTGTCCGGCGCAATAAGGAAGAACAAGACCTTCTTAACAAGAGGGGGAAGCGCCCCACTTCGATCGATGACGAAAACCGGACCAAGACCGTTCCGGAAGATCCCTACCAACTCGCCCAGGGCATGATGGAAGCTCTCGGCGTTCCGGGCGGCAAACCTCTCCTTGAAGCGATCCGCGATTCGATCTTGATGAGAGCAAAACAAAAGGGAATGTCGTACGCCGCGGCCTTCGACTTCATCCTCGCGCGAGCTCTTGAAGCGCAGAAGCGCGGCGAGTTCACTAAGCCGCTTTTCTGGTTTCGCGATGGCGCGTATGACCCCAAGGGCAGCGCAGTCTTCACGAGCAACTACGTCCCCGCGAGCGAAAACATTCGTCAGGAACTAGAGCTTCGCCGTCAGGAAAGGATTCTCCAATGAGTGCAAGCAACTATTCCGCGGCGAGATCTCTTCCGGCCAACATCGATGCCGAGCGCAGTATTCTTGGCGGGCTTTTGCTCGATCCCAACAGCTACGACGAAGTCGCCGCGCTCGGCCTGATCGCTTCTGAATTTTTACTCGACTCCCATCGTCGAATTTATTCCCGCATGGTCGACCTGGCTGAATCATCACGCCCGATCGATCAGATCACACTGATCGAGGAGTTGGAGCGGCACAAGGAACTTGCGACCGTCGGCGACGTTGGATATGTGTCGAGTCTCCTCGACGGCGTTCCAGATCGGCCGAGCCTCAAGCACTACGTCAAGATCGTGCGCGAGAAAGCCGATCAGCGGAAGACGATGCACGCGTGCAATGCGGCGATCGGCGCGCTTGACGACGGCTCATCGTCGCGCGAAGTCATCGGGGATCTCGGTGAACGTTTGCTCCAGATCCAAACAGGATCCGACGATGCCCCCGCGGAGCGAGTGCTGAAATTCTCCGACGCCGCATACAGCGAGTGGGAACGACTCGCCGATAGCTCGAGTGATGTTGTTGGCCTCACAACTGGAATCGAGTGCGTGGACCTTTCGACAACCGGAATACGCCCAGGTGAGACGTGGGCACTCGGGGGCAGGACGGGCGACGGCAAGACTTCACTCGCATTGCAGATCGCGGCGGCGAATTGCCGGCGGGACATCGCGGTCGGTTATTTCTCAATCGAGATGACGAAGGGCGAGCTGCTGCAACGGCTCTGGTCGCATGAGGGGTCGCATGAGGGCAGGATTCTTTTCCAGCACATTCGCAACCCGCGGCTCGCTGGACCCGACATCAAGGCCCAGGTGAGTCGAGCGATGGGAACGGTCGGCCTATGGCCGCTTTTTGTCGCCGAGGATGGTTCCCTGACCCTTCAAAAGCTGGTCGCGAAAGCGCGACTTTTGATCCGGCAAGAACGGGTGCAACTTTTGATAATTGACTACGTACAGCTCGTCTCCGCCGTCGCCGCGAATGAGCGCGAGCGGATCACGAAAATCTCCGGACAGATCCGAGCGCTTGCGAAAGACACGGGCGTTCCGATCATCGCTGTGAGTCAGTTGACTCGGCCGAATAACAAAAGCCTGAATGAGCGGCCGAATAAATTCAGTTTGAAGGAAAGCGGCTCTCTGGAGAACGACGCGAGCACAATCTTGCTTGTCTATCGCCCAACGGATGATTCAGGTCGGCCGAATGGCAAGGACGAGATTGTGATCGCAAAACAGCGTCACGGTCCAGTCTCCAACGAGAAGGTTTTGTTTGATTCGAGCACGATGACTTTTTTCGAGCGGAGAAATGTTTGACGAGATTCCGAAACGTGGCCCCGCTCCGGCCACCGTTCGGAATGCCCGGCGCGCTTCCCACGAACCTGCGTGGAGGGAAACCGGGAGGGCGCGACGCGAGAAAATTCCGACTGATCGCGCGCGCAAGATGGGGGACGAGTAGTGAAGCGCCACTCGTCCCCGCTGGCAATTGCAACTGATCGACAGTAGTCATTCGGGCAACATATGCAACAGGGTCATCACATCTCGGAATGGAAAGACAGTGATACCCTTTTGCAGGCGAACACCGGCGTGCTATCGGCATTTCCTCGAGAGGAGATGGAACGAATGGCACGCCGCAGATTTCAAGACCCAAAGCCCAAGCGGGACGGGAACTGGTGGTACCTGCGTATCCGGCAAGATGTTTTTACCGGAGGCAGAAAGACCAGAAAACTAAAACGCGTCAAACTAGCGCCGGCGTCAGTGCCGGAGCGGGAAGTAAGAAAAATTGCTGCTGAGATGTTGCGACCTGTGAACCAGGGGCTCATCACAGTTGGCAGTGCAGTTAACTTCAACGAGTACGTGCAAACAACCTACATTCCGACTGAACTGCCGTTGCTGGCGAAGACCACGCAGGATTCGTATCAGGGCATAATTGCAAAATGCCTTGAGCCGAAATTTAGCGATTTCTGTTTGCGTGATCTCACGCCACTCGTTTTGCAGCGTTACTTTTCAGGACTCGCTGGCGAGAGAGTGGCATACCCGACGATCTTAAAAATTCGGGACACACTCTCCTCGATTTTGCGGTCCGCGGTTCGGTACGGATTTCTCATCCAAAACCCAATGGTCGGTTTAAAGCTGCCGGTGGACAAAAGACCCCGCCGGCAAAAGCCGGTCATTTCTCCCGAGCAGCTTTCAAATCTGGTGGAATATGTTTCAGAACCTTACGCCTCGATGCTTTTCGTGAGCGTGTGGACTGGTCTCCGGATTTCAGAACTGATCGGCCTCAAGTGGAGATGCGTTCATGGCGACAGCATCACGGTCGAAGAGAGATATTGCCGTGGTGACTGGTCGACTCCGAAGACGAACGCCTCCGCAGCGACGATCGGCGTCGCGCTGGAAGTGGTTACTCGCATTCAGCGGTTAAAAACTTTAACCGTGGAAGTGCGGGCGGGGACGGGGACACGTCGATACCAAGTTGTGAAGTCAGCCGGACCCGATGATCTCGTCTTTCAGTCGGTCAAAGACGGAAAGCCAATGTCGGACCAAAACGTTCTCAAGCGACACATCCAACCGGTCGCCCGCCGTCTCGGGCTGGACTTCGTGGACTGGCAATGTTTGCGGAGAAGTTACGCAACCTGGCTAGTGCAGGCGGGGGCCGACCCGAAATCGGTGCAGGGACAGATGCGGCACACCCGCATCTCGACCACAATGAACATTTACGCGATGACGGTGCCGGCGGCGCAAAGGGTAGCGATCGAGAAACTAAATGCGTTCGCAAAACCTTCACCTCGCATGCCTGTCACATTACTGTCACAATAAATCGGGGTTTTTAGTGCTCGAAATTGGTACAAGGCCGAATCGAATCAATGAGTTTCATGCGGCGGTACGCATCGTTCGCAACGATGAGGTCGTCGGTTCGATCCCGACTAGCTCCACCATCTTTTCAACTCTTACAGGACCTTCCTTGTCCTATCCTGTCGCCCACGACCCGAGTTGAGCTTGCCCAGTTTTTGCGTAAGCACTGGCAAGTTTTAAACTGAATACGAAGTATGCTCTTTCGCAGTAAGCGGCGGCTTTCGCGAATCAGATGGACGAAAGCGGTTGGGTTCGATGAATTCAAGGCAGTACCGAAAAGTGTCTTTCGGGCGTATGACCGTACGACCCGGATTGCATCAAGCGACAGCGTAAAATCTAGTTGTACACACCGGAAGTTTATGGTCGTGAAGGCAGATACATCCTATTGCTAACCTCATGTTGCCAAAATTCAGTCCATTTTGTACCAGGGCCCGCGCGCTGCTTGCCGGGTTTCTCTTTTGCCTATCTTTGTTTGCACTGAACGCGTGCATGTACGGTCAGGTGTCCGATCGGCGAGTTCGGCTGTTGATCCATCAGGGGCAGGCAGCTCTGGAGGCAGGGAACTTTTCACTAGCAATTTCCACGTTTGAAGACGCCGACAGAGTTGCAACAGATAATGTCGAAATAAAGCGGGGTTTGTTGCTAGGTTATCTTCATGAAGACAATCTTTCGCTCGCGGAGCAAATCGGAAGCCAGGCAGTTGCGAAGTGGCCCAAAGATGCACAATTACGACATTGGCTGGGCCTCGTTTATTTTAAGCAAGAGCGCAATTCCATGGCGCTGGAAGAACTTCAGCGTTCGCGCACTCTCGACAGCTCAAAATTCGATATTCACTTTGACATCAGCCTCGTCTTTCTTTCGCAGAAACTGTATTCTGCCGCCGCTGAGGAGTTGGAGACTGCGATCAGGATTGATCGGTCAAAAGTTATGGCTCATCTTCTCCTGGGCCGCGCTTATCAAAATTCAAACCGCACTCTGCAGGCGGTTGAAGAGTTCCGAAAGGTTTTGCGACTGGATCCGAATGCAACGCTGGGCCATTATCATCTAGGCTTGGCCTACGCGAGTTTGGGGCGCACTCAGGATGCGATCGCCGAGTACCAGAAAGAATTGGTACGCTCTCCCGGACATCCCATAGTTCTCTACCAATTGGGACACACATTGCTCGAGGCCGGCGATTCTAGTCATGCTGTTGAATATCTTAACAAGGCACTGGAAGTTGCCCCCGACAGCTTCGATGCCTGCTATGACCTGGGTAAAGGTTTTGTTGCCGACAGGCACCCGCAAGCAGCCATCAAATTATTTCAGCGCGCTGCGCAGTTGAAGCCTGCCGATCCAAGTCCTCATTACCAGTTGGCGCGCATTTTGGAGAAGCAATCAAATTCAGCTGAGGCACAGGAAGAATGGCGCCGCTTCGCGGAATTGAAAGCCGCGCAGAAGGAAACGGGAGGAATGGCCGCAGGCCCAATCCAGTGAAGCGGTTCCCATTTTTAATTTTAAAGATACTTCTGCTCGCTTGCTGTATCGCAAGTTCACATCCGGTCGTGGGCGGCGCTTCGCCGCGGTCAAACGGTGGTCCCCTTTCGGCAAAGGCATCTCATTCTGAAACAAAAGGCTCATCAGCAAGCGTGAAGTTCGATGACATCACACGCGCCGCAGGTATTGATTTCCATCTCACGTGTGGTGATGCCGAAAAGCGTTTTATCATGGAATCATTGTGCGGCGGGATTGCCGTTTTCGATTACGACAACGATGGCTGGATGGATATTTTCCTGGTCAACGGCTCGACGCTCGCAGATCTGAAGTCGGGCAAGTGCCACTCCAACAAACTTTACCGCAATAACCACGATGGCACTTTCAGCGATGTGACTGCTAAAGCCGGCCTCCAAGGGTGCGGCTGGGGATTTGGCGCCACAGTCGGCGATTACGACAACGACGGATGGGAAGATATTCTTGTTACATACCTGGACCACGCTGCCCTTTATCACAACAACGGGAACGGAAGCTTCACGGATGTGACTGCGAAGGCTGGCGTCGGGAATTCCGGGCACTGGGGAACCAGCGCCGCTTTCGGGGACTACGACAATGACGGCTACCTGGATTTGTATATCGCAAATTACGTAGACCTCGACGTCAAACATTTGCCGGAATTCGGCAACGGCCCCTTCTGTCAGTATCGCGGCATCCCAGTTTCCTGTGGACCGCGCGGATTGCCCGGCGGACCGGATCGTCTTTACCACAACAATGGCGATGGGACTTTTACCGATGTTACGGAAAAGTTAAATATTGACCAGAATAGCTATTACGGCCTGGGCGTCTTGTGGCTTGATTACGACATGGATGGCTGCCTCGATCTTTATGTGGCCGATGATTCCTCCCCCAGCATGCTGTACCACAACGATTGCAAAGGTGGCTTCACCGAAGTTGGAGTCAAATCCGGAGTTGCCTTCAATTCTGATGGGCACGAACAGGCCGGAATGGGAATAGACGCCGCCGATTACGATAACGATGGCTGGCCCGATATTGTAAAAACCAATTTTTCCGATGACTCGAACAACCTCTATCACAACGATGGAAATGGAGAATTCACTGATAGGGCTGCTACCGCTAAGTTTGGCCCCGTCAGCATCCCCTTTCTCGGCTTCGGAGTGAAATTCCTCGATCTCGATAACGATGGTTGGAAGGACATCTTTGTCGCAAATGGACACGTGAATCCGCAGGTAGATCAGCACTCTTTCGGCGTCACTTATGCGGAACGTCCACTACTGTTTCATAATCTTCGAGGGACTTCGTTCACCGAAGTCGGCATGAGTTCGGGGGAGTCCTTAGCTCGGCACTACGTTGCCCGCGGCACAGCAACTGCAGATTTTTTCAATGTCGGAGTCGAGGATCTTCTGGTCAGCGTACTGGGTGGCTCTCCACTTCTACTGCGGAATGTTTCACCTCGCCATGGGCATTGGCTCCGCATTAAGACTGTCGGAACCCATTCCAACCACGATGGTTTTGGCGCGCGGGTTACGGTAAAGGTTGGCACTCTAGCTCAGACCTCCGAGGTCCGGACCAATTCCAGCTTCGAATCGGCAAGCGATCCGCGTTTACATTTCGGATTGGGGACAGCGAGTGTAGTGGATTCAATCGTGATCCGATGGCCCTCCGGCAAGGTTGAGACCGCAGGGCCTGAAGCGGCCGATCAAGCTCTGTTGATTGAAGAAGGACACGGCGTCGTTGCGCGAACTAAAGGATCTCCGCCGTCAGGTGACGCAGGCCGACCGATCAGTAACGCTCCGAGCCGTTTTTTGGATTCACACTAATGAATCAGTTCAGTTTGAGAAAATCGCCAAACAACTAGGAGTCACTGAAAATTCCAATATCCGTATAAACAAGACTGTAAGCCGCTCATTCTGTGAATAGTGACGGTATGCTGTCAGATTGCTTCTGCGATGCCGGATATGGGGTGGTTAACTGCCTTCTCGTTTAGCTCACAATAAAAGGTTGACAAAGATAGTCTAGCGGAGACACAATGCAGCGCGCTTTGCGTCTCACCTGAAAAGTTGTCTTCGTGTCGAGAATTGCGCATTTACTGTATAGGGAGCTCATTACGCGGGAGGGTCGGTCGATGAGAACACTGCGATTCTGCTTGATTTCGTTGTCTGTGCTATTGCTTGGGTCGCTTACCTTCGCTCAGGTCCAAAACAGTCAATTGACAGGCATTGTAACGGACCCTTCTGACGCTGCAATCCCCAATGCGAAAGTTACGGTCACAAATCCTGGCACTAACTTGTCGACTCAGGCCACTACAAACCAATCTGGAGTGTTTACGGTAAAGGAGCTGCAGCCTGCGGTCTACAAAGTGGAAGTCAAAGCGCCCGGGTTCAAGGCGGAGACGAACAATCGCGTAACACTTAATGCAGGAACCATTGCCCACCTCGACTTCAAAATGCAACTTGGGACGGCCCAAGAAGTAGTGGAGGTAACCGGTGAGGCCGCAGCAGTAAACGTAGAAGATTCCAAATTATCCACTACGGTGAACGCTACACAAATAGCCAATCTTCCACTGAATGGTCGCAACGTGTACGACCTAATTCAAGTCGCGCCCGGCGCCGTCAACGTCAATGGAGTCGACTTCGAAAATGGGCACGGCACGGTTGTTAACGGAGTCCGGGAGAACTTCAACGGTTTCATGATTAATGGCGTAAATAACAAAGGTTTAAGCGGAGGTAACGTCACCACGCCGATTGAAGACACGGTCCAGGAATTTCAGCAACTTTCATTGAACAATTCCGCTCAATATGGTAGTAGCGCCGGTTCCATCAACAATTTGGTGACAAAGTCAGGTACGAACGCGTTTCATGGAAGCGTGTGGGAATACTTTCGCAACGACGCTCTCGATGCCAACCAGTTCTTCCTAAATCGAACCGCAGACCCGCGCAAGGATCCAACTAATACGTTGTGCGCCGCAGGCCATTCCTCGAAGTGCTACCATCCTGCGCTGCGTTTTAACCAATTTGGTGGAACGATAGGCGGGCCGATCGTTAAAGATAAGCTGTTTTTCTTCGGCGCTATCCAGGACGACCACTTTAAGAGTGCTGCCCAACCCGTACCGGTCACCGAAGAGGATCCCGCGTTCCGGCAAATTGTTGCTCAAACGTTTCCCAACTCGGTGGCGAATCTGTTGTATTCGAAGTTCCCGTCGCCATTGCCCGGCACGCCAGCTCTAACGATGACCGACTACGTCGCCGGTGGTTTTTCAGGAAGCGGTAATACCACCTTCGGCGGCTACCTTTGTCCTGGAAACTACGCGGCCGATCCATCAGGTGCGACTCACGTACCTCTCTTGTTTGCCCAGTTGTTTGGCTACAATCCAGGGACGGATGACGCTGGCTGTACGACGCCTCTGACTTCATTTGGAGTGGGCGGCGCTTACAACACACCTACTCTCCTCGCTAGACGTCAGATGAACTTTATTGATAACGGCATCGCAGTCTTTCCAACTCAAACCCAAACGCTAGGGAATTTGTTTAACGGCAAAGAGTGGAGCGGTCGCTTGGATCTCGATCGAAGCGCGTCGAATCGGTTCGCTTTTAGCTACGGTTGGTACCGTTCGACGGACAACTACGGGCCGCTTAAGCCACAAGGCGTTCGCGGTTTCCTTAACCCGTCGCGCAACCTTTTTCCAAACGGGCAAGTCAGCTGGGTGCACACTTTTAGTCCCAGCGTCTTAAACGAAGCCCGCGCTGGCTATACGCAGAACAATACTTCCATCGGCGCCGTTGATCCAGGAGTTCCCCAAATTGGCTTCGATGACGGCAGCCTTGGATTTGGTTCCTACGCAGGGTATCCGCAGTTCTTCAAAGAGCACATCTATCAGTACTCCGACATGGTCTCCATCGGCCACGGCAACCACAGTGTCAAGGTTGGTGTTGATGTTAGACGCAATATTGAGAACAGTGAGTTCAACGTTGCCCGCCCTTCATATTACTTCAATGATCCGCTATTCTTTGGGATTGACCAGCCGTACACAATGACGGGAGGGGTTGATCCTGGTATATGCGCTCCGCCATGCAAGTCGTTTAACCAGTCGCCGGTTGCAAACTTGCACAGCAACGTACGGCATTGGAGAAACATTGAGTTTGGCGCTTACGTGCAGGATGATTGGAAGGTTACACGACATCTAACGCTGAATCTTGGCCTTCGTTATGACTTGTATCAGCGCCATCACGAAGAAAATGGCCTGGCCACTACATTTCTTAAGGGTCCAGGAAATAACGTTATTGACAACATCACTACGGGACAAGGTTGGCTACAGCAAGCGAATACGCCGTCCGGATCATTGAGCGGCTGTAACACCCCGAGTCAGATTGCTCTCGCCCAATTGGCTGGTGTCTGCGGTCCAGGCGGGTTCGCTCCGTCAAGCTCCCTTGGTAGAGGAAGACATAAAGATTTTGGACCTCGACTAGGTTTTGCGTGGGACGTTTTCGGGGATGGCAAGACATCCCTTCGGGGAGGTTTCGGCGTGTCGTACGAGGGCACGCTTTACAACCCTTTGTCTAACTCACGTTGGAACCTGCCTTATTATTCGTTCAACTCTGCGACGAACTTTTTGGGACAGGACGTGAGCACGGTGATTTATGGCCCCAGCACGGGGGGACCGTCACAATGTCCAAATTGTTCGGGCGCACCGACCTTCACTGGTCCGCCGCAAAACATTGGACAGGGTGTCGGAGCTCAAGCCAACGGGAACATCGTCGGCTGGCAAGGTACAACTACGGGAACAACACCGGCGAACGCAAATCTTGCGACCTTGACGGGCATTATCTTTCCGTCAGGAGTCTCCGATCCTTACGTTTACAACTATTACCTCAGTACGCAACGAGAACTTCCGGGAAAGCTAGTAGTGGAGGCGGACTACGTTGGGACGGCTGGGCATAAGCTGTTTCGATCTGAGGATGTCAATCGCATACCTGGAGGTAAGCTACCTGCGGGTGCCTGCGTAACTGACAACCTAGGGAGACAGCTTTGCAGTCAATTTAGTGCTACGAACGGTTCCGGACGGCTGAATCCGAATTACGGGCGGCTGCGAGTATGGGAAAACGTCGTTAACTCGAACTATAACTCTCTTCAGCTTCAGGCTAAAAAGCAGGTGAGCAGAAGTGTACAGTTTAATGCCAACTATGCCTGGAGCCACTCTATTGATGGCGGTTCCGGATGGCATAATGGAGCAACCGCAGCCACCGGGAGTGCGGCCGGCGATGGATTTACAACAGACCACACCATACCGAGCCTCGATAGGGGTAACTCTCTCTTCGATATAAGGCATCGCTTCGTTTTGAACTATGTGGTGCAGATTCCCGGCCCCACCCACGGTTTCCTGGGCGCCATTGCCGGAGGCTGGCAATACAGCGGCATCTGGTCCTTCCAGACGGGGGCACACTGGGAGCCGTACCGGTCGGGCAGCTCAAGATTAAGGACTACGTCCTCAGGGTTTTCTGCGGGTTGTACAGCAGCAGATGTCACCGCAGGAAACTGTGTCAACCGGGGCGGTGACTATAATCTTGATGCCGTCGGAAATGATCGCCCGAACTCCAGCGTTTCCAGCTATCCAACCGCTTCGCACGACCAATGGGCGGACGGCTTCTTCCTAGCCAAAAATCCCGCGAACATCAAATTCTCGGCACCATGCTTAGGCTGCGTTTCAAATCTTGGACGCAATACATTTGTGGGACCTGGCCAGTGGTATGCAGACATGACGCTGGGCAAGGTTTTCAAACTAACAGAAAGATTCGACCTGAAGTTCGAGGGGCAAGCCTTCAACGTCTTCAATAGGGCCAACTTTCTGTTGGCTACCATCGCTGGCGGCGCAAACAACAAGAGTAACCAGTCAAACTTTGGGCAGGCCGGTGGCACGTTGAATGCACGGAACATTCAGTTGGGATTGAAGCTGAGCTTCTAGGAAAAGCCGGGACTCGTTAAACCAAGTTCCGTACGTTATAGAATCACAGGCAGTGTCATGCGAGGGACTTTTCCAGCCCGGAAAGGCTGGTTGCTATTCGCACTCTTTTGTGGGATCCAGGCCGAATCCGCTAGGTCTTCGGCTCAGCAGACACCTCTAGGCAACATTGTCGGCGAAGTTCGTGTCGTGCGTCTAGGCTTCCCCCCCAAACGAATCATGGTGAGCCTGCAAAGCCGTGGGGCCACTATCAATAGCATCTACGCGGACACTGAAGGTCGCTTCGGGTTCTCCTCGCTGATCAGCGGCTCCTACAACATCGTAGTCAACGAAGAAGACTACGCACCATTCAATCAGCGCGTGGATCTAAACCCGGTCTTTTCACAAACCGCCAACGTTGCCGTGACCTTGACTCCCCGTTTGCAAAAGCCGAACGACCCTGGTGCTGCGCGGGTCGCAGGTAGCAACCCTGGAGTGATAGATCAAAAAGAATACTCTCGCAGATTTCCGAGCAAAGCGCTAAAGGAGTATGAAAAAGGCCTGAAGGCCAGCAGTGAGGGGCACTCGGACAAGGCGAAAGAGCACTTCGAGAGATCACTTAAGTTGGCGCCAGATTTCTATCCTGCCCATAACGCCCTGGGCGCGAACTATATGGCGAAATCCGATTTTTCTGCGGCTCAACGGGAGTTCGAAGTGGCTATCCGGCTGAATCAGAGCGATGCCGAAGCTTATCTGAATCTGGCTAATGTAATGCTCCTGACCAAGAATTATGACCTAAGTGCGAAAAACGTGGAGGAGGGGCTACGCAAGCAGCCGGGCTCTGCCATGGGACAGTTCATCATCGGTTCTATCTACGAACACATGATGCGATATACGGAAGCTGAGGACGCGCTTGGCAAGGCGTTGCGGCTGGACCCAACTATGGGCAAAGTGCATCTTGAGCTCGTCAATCTCTATCTTGCACAGCACAAGAAAACTGAAGCCAGCGCCGAGTTGAGGACGTTCCTGAACGATTTCCCAAATGACCCATTTGCGCCCAGGGCAAGGCAAGTTTTAGACAGACTGAAAAAATAAATGGTTATTGAGGGCTTCCTGCCGGCGACTGGGGTTGAAACTTACAAAACTGGTTTTCAAGACTGCACGCCGATTTATATTCCTGGTGTGCATCCTTCCAGCGATTGAGCCTCTGATAGGCGTATGCAAGGTTAAGATGCGCCTCTGCGTAGTTTGGATTAGCCCTGAGCGCCTCTCGATAGTTTTTTACTGCTTTTTGGAGCCGACCTGTACGACTGTAGGAAATCCCGAGAAAGTTATAGAGCGGAGCGTCATGTACGCCAAGATCGACGGCTTTTTGTAAGTGTTTAGCAGAGTCCACAAAATTGCTTTGGTCAAACAGCACCATGCCAAAGTCGCGGCGTAAGAGGGCGAAATTAGGCTGGATGGAGACCGCTTTCTGATAGTCGGCAATGGCTGCCGTGGGGTCGGTTCGGCGCTCAATCGAAGCAAGCTCGTACCGCGCCCGATAGTTCTGCGGATTGAACTTCAGAGCCTCGTCCAACCAATGGCGTGCTTCCTTCAATTCTTCAACCATGATGTGCGCGTGCGCCAGCGCCGTCATGGCCTGATCAAAATTTGGATTCAGGGCAAGGCATTGCGTAAATTGCGATACTGCTTCCTTCCACTTCTTTTGTCGAATGGCCGCCTCTCCCAGCATAAAGGGAACAAGATAAATTTGCGGATCGTCTTTCCGTATTTTGGCGAGCACCTCCTCTCCCTTTTGGAAGTTATCTGCATGAAGATAGTCCGCTGCTTGCAGAATAGATTGAAATTCCAGAAGTCGATTTTTCGGATCTGGTAACCCTGCCACTAGCGTCGCTGATGGGACGGGTGCTCGATAGGCGACATATCCTAGATCGCGCAGCTTGTCCATAGCGTCGGGACTCAGCCTGTTGCTGTCATTGGCGGGTGGAATAAAAGGATGATTAGCAAGCTTGGTTTGCAGTTTGTTCCTAAGTACGGCGGCGACTGCCGGCTGAGTGGATTCAAGATTGTTTCTTTCTAGAGGGTCGACAGATAAATCGTAAAGCTCTGCGTTAGGAGAAGCAATATAGTGATAGCGGCTCGTCTCCAGGGCATGCAAGGGACTCCAGCCGAAGGAACTAAAGGGATAGAACGTTTCGCTGTAAGCTGCATCATCCGGGGCGGGACTTCGATCTAGCAATCCGCGCGATTGAAATTGCTTTTCGCCACGTATACCTGCCAACCGCAACATCGTCGGAGCGACATCCACCGTTTCCACGGGCATTGAGACACGACCTGTGTGAAAGCTGCTTCCAACAGGCGGTTTCGCGATCAAGGGAATGTGAACAGTGGAGTTGTACACGAAGAAGCCGTGTTCATTCTCTCCGTGCTCTCCCATGGACTCTCCATGGTCGCTCAAGAAAATAATTAAACTGCGATCATACAAATTATTCTGCTTAAGATAGCTCATTAGCCTGCCTAATTCGTGATCCGCGTAGGCAATTTCCCCATCGTAGAGATGATCACGGTACTGCGTGTGATAAGGCTCGGGTGGATCGTAAGGGGTATGCGGGTCATACAAATGGAGCCAGAAGAAAAATGGACGGGACGTTTTGCTTAGCCATTTGATGGCGTGGCTTACGCTTTCTCCCGCCTTTCGGTCTACTAGCCCCAGGTCTTTGTGCTGAAAGGCCTCAGGTGAAAAGGCATCATCGTAGAAATCGAAACCCCGCGCCAACCCCCAACTGCGGTCCAGGACGAATGCACTTACAACTGCGCCCGTGGCATATCCACGCTCTTGAAAAGACTGTGCAATGGACTTGATATGTGAATCCAACGGTTGTCCGGTAAAATCTTGCACCCCATTTTGAAAGGGATACATCCCAGTCAGAATTGCAGCATGCGACGGCCATGTGAGCGGCACCTGCGATATAGCGCGCTCGAAAACAATTCCATCGCGCGCGAGGCCGTCCAGAGTAGGAGTCTGAACATCCTTTGCTCCGTAACATCCCAAGCGATCGGAGCGAACTGTATCTATCGTGATGAGGACTACGTTGGTCGGAGCTTTCGCTGAGGCCTCAGCGAAGGACTGCGCCAGTAAAATCAACCCGTAAGTCACAAACTGAAAAAGTTTATTCACCAGAATGTTATCGAGGGGCAGGCTGCTCAGTTTTGCGCATCTCTTCAACCGGTTCTGCATTCATCCCCTTCGCTGCCAGCGCCTTCGCCAAGGCCGACTGCGCGGCAGGGTCGTGCGGATCAAGATTAACGGCTTGGCGAATTTCGGCCAACGCAGCATCTTGCGACCCCTCATATAGCAACATTTCTCCCAAGGCGCGATGTCCAGGAGCATAGGTTGGAGCAATCGTCGCGCATTGACGGAAGGATGCCGTGGCTTCAGGAATCATCTTAAGCTGCAGATAAGCCGCACCCAGATTGTAGGCCGCCGAAAAATTAGTCGGATCCAATTGCAGCGTGCGATTCAGAATTGTGACTGCGTCGTCAAAATTCCCCATTCGTGCATATGCTAAGCCCAACTGAAAGGCGGCTAGGGCGTAATCGGGACTGAGGCGCAGCGCGCGTTGCAGTTGTTCAACTGCTTTGGAAAAATCGCTCAAGTGATAGTAGTTCAGCCCTAGCAAGTAATGAAACGGGACAGAATCCGGATCTGATTTAAGCGCCCGAGTTAATTTGTCGCTCGAGTGCGCGTAATCTCCGTGCTGGCTTTCCGCAATTGCGTCGGAAACCAACTCATAAATTTGAATGCGATCTTTCGGATCGGGCAAACCTCGATCTGCAATCGTTGGGGCGGTACCGCCGCCGGGAAAGCCCGCGTATCCAAGAGATTTGAGGCGTTCCATGAGCGCGGGATCAAGTCCGGTCTTTTTCGCTAATTCCTGGCCCGCGCTATAGCGCTGAATTAATGCTGCCAGCTGCGCCCGCATTTCTTCCGACACCGCTTTTTTCTCAGGAAACAAATTCTGAGTTTCCCCGGGATCTTTGGTCAAGTCATAAAGTTCCGGTTTTGGTGCGTCGATAAAGTGGTATTTGTCGCTCTCAATTCCGCGCAATTCGCTCCAGTTGAAATGAAGCCGGGGCAGGTACGTTTCCGAGTAGAGCTTGCTCAATTCTTCGGTCGCGTTCTTCTTGTCTGAAATTAGTTTCAGGAAACCTTGTCCCTGAACCTGCTGAGGAATGTCTATCTTCAATTCTTGAAGTACAGTCGCCATCAGGCCCACTAAACTTACCGTTTGCGAAACAGTACCAGGAGAAACTTTGCCTGGAAGATGCACGATTAAAGGAACATGCAGCGTGGCGTTATAAATAAAAAAACCGTGCGTCTGCTCTCCGTGTTCGCCCAGGCTCTCGCCATGATCGCCACTGAGCACTATGAGAGAAACTGTGTACAAATCCTTTTCTTTTAGAAAACGAATGAGTCGTCCAACCTGCTCGTCTGCGAAAGCAATTTCCCCATCGTAAAGACGGCCTTTATATGTCTGGTTGTAAGGCGAGGGCGGCCGATAAGGGTAATGCGGATCGTACAAGTGCATCCAAAGAAAAAACTTTTTTTTATAGTTGTGCGCTAGCCAGTCAAGGGTGACATCGGCCACAAC
>JALYIM010000015.1 GCA_030775785.1 Acidobacteriota bacterium | reverse complement strand
ACATTCAGCAACGCGCCCAGCCGCAACGTGCCACGAAAGCCGTAAATTTCAATCAACAGCAACGGGATAGTTGCACCCAACACGGCACCGAGGACATTGGCGCGGTAAAGAGTGCTGAAAGACTTTGAGGTTTCGCGAGCGAACGCATCTCTGATCGCAGACATGGCAATCGGAATCGTCGTTCCCATGCAGGCGCACCATGGAACCAGAGTTAGGGCAATCCAGAATCCGGAGAAAAGGTAGTAAGCCCAAGAAGAAGAAACCGGGATGCAATCGAGAAGGCTGCGTCCATATTGGAGCTGAAAAGGTACGGCCAGCGCCGAGGCAGCGATCAGAAGTTCGATCAGCCCGTAGAGGCGAAGCGATGAAACACGAATCCGGTGATTGTATTTTTGAATGGCATAACCGCTGGCCCAGGATCCTAGCCCAAGACCAGCCATAAACATTGAAAGAACGATGGAGACCAGGGCGCTTGTCACGCCAAACTGCGCCATCGCCAGCCGCAGCCAGATGATTTCGTAGAGAATGCTGCAAAATCCAGAGACGAAGAAGAGGACGAAGAACCAACCCATGGCAGGCGCCTCTGGAAGGAGTTAAGGGCGGGGTAAGGTTAAGTTTGTCTGGCTGAGGCTCGTTTGCAGCCTCAGCGCAGACCACTCTTCAGGCAATTTATTCTTCTGCTTCATTTTCGATAACAACCTTAAAGTGCGCTGTAACGTCCTTGTGCAGCTTGATGGGCACCGTAAACTCGCCCAGCGTCTTCAGCGGTTCGTGTAGTTGGATCTTACGGCGGTCAACGTCGAATCCTTTTTTCGCAAGCGCGTCGGAGATGTCTCCCGAGGTCACTGAACCGAAAAGGTGTTCTTGTTCGCCAGAGCGGCGCTGGAACGTGACCGACACGCCTTCGAACTGCTTGGCGAGAGCTTCCGCGCTGGACTTCTCTTTGGCGAAGCGGCGCACGGATGCGGCCTTCATCTGTTCGATCACCGACTTGTTTCCGGCGGACGCTTCGATAGCCAGCTTGCGCGGGAGTAAATAGTTTCGTCCAAAACCTTCGGCGACCTTTACTACATCGCCGCGGGATCCCAGCGAGGCTACGTCTTCTTTCAATATGACTTCCATGAGTGCTCCAATGTGTTGATTGGTTACGTGATGTCAGCTTTCGATCCGAGCGTTCGAGCTATAAGCTAAGAGCCAAAAAGCTGCTCTACGATGCTCTCCCCGCAAACGGAAGCAAAGCAATATTCCGTGCCTGCTTGATCGCCGAGGACAGACGCCGTTGATGCGGAGTGCAAACTCCGGTCAGACGACGTGGCACGATCTTTCCACTTTCGGCGACGAACTGGGCCAGCAGGCGGACGTCTTTGTAATTGACTGCTTCGATTTTCTCCACGCAGAACTTGCAGACTTTCTTGCGGCGGAAAAACTTACGTCCGCCTTCTCTGCCTCCTCCGGGTCCACCTGGGCGCGGCGGACGACGCTCTCCGCTGAATTGCCGATCACCCGACGGGCGATCTCCAAACGATGGACGGTCGCCACTAGGTCGGTCTCCGGCTGGCCGGTCACTTGCGGGTCTCTCTGGTGCTATTGTGTGGCCGCCCGAACTTGCTCCGGGGGCCGATGGTCCTTTTGTTTCGTCAGCCATGATGCTCCTTCACTTCTGAAATTGTTCTGTGATCTAGTTATGCCGTGACGGCAGGCGTTTCGGCGGCAGGTTCCGCAGTAGGCGCGGCTGCTGCTGCCGGAGCCTTACGGCGTGCGTCCCGAATTGCCTTGAGCTTGTCGAGGCGTTTTTGCTCCTCATCAATTCTGACGGTCAGGAACTTGATTACGGGTTCGGTCACGCGTAGTCGGCGCTCAAGTTCGGCGATCAAACCGCCGCTGCCCTCGACGGTGAGCAGAATGTAGAGTCCGTCATGAAATCTGCGGACTACATAGGCGAGGCGTCGCTTGCCCATTTTTTCGACGGACTTGACCGTTCCACCCGACGAAGTCACTACCGTGCTCAACGTGGAAATCAGTTTGTCCTGCTCTTCCTCCACCATGTCAGGGCGGACGATAAACATCAGTTCATAAGTACGATTCATAAAGCTCTCCAGATCTCGCTGCGGACTTCCGCGGCTATTCTTTGGCCTCGGGCTTGCGATTAAAGCGATTCATCGCGGCCGCCGGGCCTTCTTGCAAAATTACTTTCACAGCTTCGCAAGTGAGGTCGAGTACTTCGTCCACGACCTTGAGCTGTGCCTTGCGAAATGGCGCGAGCACATATGCTGCGCCGTCTTTTACCGGACGGTCAGGAGCAATCCCCAACCGGACCCTTAAAATCTCCTGCGTGCCCAATGCACCAATCACCGATTCCATTCCATTGTGGCCGGCAGACGTGCCACGCTGGCGGATGCGGATCGCTCCTAGGTCCAAGTCCAGTTCGTCGTAAATGAGAAGCAAGTCTTTCTCGACTTGCACCTCGTACTTCTCGACCAACTCGCGCACCGCCAGCCCGCTCAGGTTCATAAACGTTTCGGGCTTGGCGAGAAGCACCTGCTCCGATCCAATCGAAACCCGGGCCGTGATAGCGCGACACTGACGATTCCTTACTTCTGCGCCGCATTCGTTCGCAATGCGGTCAATCGCCAGAAAGCCCATGTTGTGAGGGGTGAACTGGTACTCCACCCCTGGATTGCCCAATCCGACAATGAGCTTCACTCCATGAACCTTTGCTGATCTAACCAAACGATGGAGAGCTGAAACAGCCATCCTCCATCGCCGCTTCTACTTCTTATCTTTCTTCTCGGACTTCTCCGATTTTTCAGCAGGAGCTTCCGCATCGTCCGTCTCCTGTTTGCCCTTCTTGATGACCTCGGGTTCGGTCGGAGCAGCACCGGCTTCCGCGGCAACCGCCTCGGGAGTCGCAGCGACTTCTTCCTTAACCGTGGTCACGTGGGCCACCGGCTGGTTTTCGTCGGTGAGAAATTTCAACTTTTCGCTGTGCGGCAAATCAGAAACGCGCAAGACTTTGCCGATCACCAGCGAGCTGACGTCCACTTCGATGGAGCTGGGGATGTCATCGGGTAAGCACTCAATCTCGATTTCACGCAGAAGCTGTTCAAGAATGCCGCCCTGCAGCTTGACGCCCTCGGCTTCACCTTTGAGCACGATGGGCACTTCGACTTGGAGTCGCTGATCCATGGCAATGCGCTTCAGATCAATGTGCAACAGAGCGCCTTTGATGGGCTCGTATTGCCAGTCAACGATCATGGCTTTTGTGCGCTCGCCTTCGAGCGTGAGATCGAAAATGGTGTTATGTCCGGTCTGCGAATGCAGAATGCGCGAGACCTGGCGCGGATCGAGGCTCAAGGACTGCGCGTTCTTTCCCGCGCCATAAAGCACGGCAGGTACTTTGCCTGCGGCGCGGACGCGACGAGCGTCATTCTTGGTGCCGGCGGTACGTTGCTGACCTTCTAATAAGCTGTTTTCAGTTGCGGTAGCCATAATTTGAATTCCGTTCTACAAAAATAATTTGCTAACAGAAGTTTCTTCGTGGATTGACTGAATAGCGCGACCGATCAATCCTGCAATGGACAAAACTTTAATTTTGCTTTCGCTCTTAGCCGCCTCACAAAGTGGGATCGTATTCGTGACCACCACTTCTTTAATGCTGGACTTCGAAATATTTTCTACTGCCGGCCCCGACAGCACAGGATGCGAGCAGCAGGCGTAGACTTCCCGCGCGCCGTTCTCGAGCAAAGCACTGGCAGTCTTTACCAGCGTGCCTGCGGTGTCAATCAAGTCGTCAATCACCAGACAAGTCTGGCCTTCAACATCACCGATCACGTGCATCACTTCCGCCACGTTGACCTCGACGCGCCGCTTATCAACGATGGCCAGTGCCGCGTCCATTTTCTTGGCGAAGAAACGGGCGCGCTCCACACCGCCCGCGTCCGGCGAAACCACAGTCAAGTTCGGCAAATTCAACCGCTTAAAATGATCCACCAGCACCGGAGACGCGAATAGATGGTCTACCGGGATGTTGAAAAATCCCTGCAACTGAGGCGCGTGCAAGTCAACGATCAGAGCGCGATCAGCCCCCGCAGTCGTAAGCAAATCGGCCACCAGCTTCGAGGAAATGGGCACTCGTGGCTTATCTTTGCGATCTTGCCGGGCATACCCAAAATACGGAATGACCGCCGTGATTCGCCTCGCTGATGCCCGCTTCAGTGCATCAATCATCAACAACAGTTCCATCAAGTGCTGATCCACCGGATGGCAAGTCGGTTGAATTACAAAAACATCAGCACCGCGGACGTTCTCCTGAATTTGTATATAAGCTTCGCCATCTTTAAAACGCGTGACCAGCGCCTGTCCGCGCGTTAGTCCGAGAAATACGCAAACCTCGTCCGCCAGAGCTTCATTGGCGGTACCGCAAAAGACTTTGAATCTGTCGTCAACGCGTGCGCGGTGCGGCTTGCGCTCCGTTTTATCGTCGGCGTTCATTTTCTTCTCGGTCGCGGTTGCGAGAGTGGCCATAGTCAGCAGCTCTTAGCTCTTGGCTGTTGGCTTGAATTCCAGCGCCCTTGAGTTTCGCCAAAGGCTTGTAGCCAATAGCCGATTTTCTGGCTGGGCCGCTAGGATTCGAACCTAGACAAAGTGCTCCAAAGGCACTTGACCTACCATTAGTCGACGGCCCAATGAAAAATTTGTGATTGACGAATGCTGACTGACGATCGGCCAGCGCTCTGATTTTCAACTAAGAATCAGAAATCAACAATCAAAAAAGTTTCTTCCAGTATTGCGGGCGCGTCAGCGTGGTGGTCGCCACTGCAGGTATCCCTGCCTTACGCAACCGGGACGCCGCTTTCACCGCTGCTGCCCTGGATGAAAACAATCCATAGGTTGTCGAACCGGAACCGGAAAGCGAGGCATAGTCAGCGCCTGATCGCTCGAGCACACTCTTGACCTCTCGCAGTTCGGGATATTTAGGAAAGACGACTTGTTCAAAGTCGTTTTCAATCCCGGTTCGGACGAGGTCGAGAAGCGGGGTCTCGGCCCGGCCCCTGCCTTTTTCTACAGGGACACCGGATGAACTACTCAGCCAGGCAGAAAGAGCACGGCTGAACTCATTCATTCTATCGGAGGGTCGGGTAGGCGTCAATTGAGGGAGGTCCATTTCTGGATATTGCTCAACCGTGATTTCATGGGAGCTGTCCCAGTCGGCGAAAGCCTTCGGAGTTGAAACCGCGATCTCCGGTGTGACAATCACGCAAGCTACGGATAGTAAATCGGGTGCGGGATAGACTTCCTCTCCACGTCCGACGCCGAGCACGGTTCCTCCGATGAGAAAAAGTGGCAGGTCTGATCCGACTTCAGCGGCCATGCGAAGCTTTTCTGAAACCGAAATTTGTTTTTTCAGCGCCCGTTCCAGGCCTAAAAGAGCGGCGACGGCGTTGCTGGAGGCTCCTCCCATTCCGCCTTGTACTGGGAGACGCTTTTCAATCTCTAGAATGACGCGCCCTCGCGCCTTCAGGGCCGACATCGCGAGCTCGATGACCTTGTAGCAGGTATTGCTTGAATCGAGCGGGACCCTGGGGTCTTCGCAACGAATTTCGATGCCTTGTCCCTTGATGACTTCGATTCTGAGTATGTCGTGGAGCGCGATGGTTTGATAGATGGTGCGAAGTTCGTGGAATCCGTCACCGCGAACTGGGCCGATGCGCAGCCCGATATTGATTTTCGCGAAGGATCGGATGGTAACTGGCATGGGTGGACGATTCTATTACACGTACTATTCTGAGCAACGAAAATAGAACAGCCCCGAAAGTAGAGAGCATTACAATACCGTGACGTTAAAATCGAGCCCATCCGAGAGAATAATGGTCAAGTTCTAGAAGTTTCGCGGCCCTGGGGAATCATCAACCATTCGACAAACCGGCTTAACCTACGGTCGTATTACTTCCGCGATTATTTTCGGACTCTTCATCGCTGTTTCATGCATATGTCTTGCGCAAAAAAGCCATCCGCTTTCGATCCGTGCGCTCAACGCCAAGAACGGCAAACCCATCAAGGGCGTGTCCGTAGGGGTATCCATCACATATGGAAAAGAATACTCAAACGCCGACACTAACCGGGAAGGGATAGCCATCTTTGATCTGCACGAGTACCCCGAGCGCATTTACGTTCTTTATTCCCCTTTTGAGCTTCGGGGCTGTTCGGATATTGGCTTTCCCACGGATCAGATTCTCAAAACAGGCTTAATAGCAAAATCTAGTTGCAGCGATGTCAATTCGAAGTGGCCGGTAACTCCGAAACCTGGAGAACTTGTGATCTTTTTTGAGCGCGTGACGTTATGGGACCGAATTCGGCAGGAAATCCCTTAGATCAAGCTACGCACGCCGTTTATGAATGATGGAGAATTCGAATCCCGAATTCGCGGGAAATAATTCCGCGGTCTTGCGCAGACGGTCTGCCATTGCGGAGGGCGCCAGCAGGGGATAATCCCGCTCGCGCAGATCGTGGTAATCCACGTCTATAAACAAAGACAGCAGATAAATCGAGATCGAGTCGGCGAACGCCGCCGCAAAATAATTGTTCTTATTTTTTTCGGTGTCGGTGCCGGAGGTAGCAAGCTTGCGAAATTCCCACGCGTCGAGCGAGGTTTCCCCCCTCACATTTGCGCTCGCCTGCTTCCAGGCCAGATCGGAAAAATCCTTGGAGACGCCGGCTTTTTCGACTACCGCGTGCCCGACATTGATGTAGAACTCGAAGGCCACCGAGAATTTATCATCCATCAGTCGGGTGGAGATGAACACACACTGCGAGTCGCCGAGTTCGAGATCGCGATGGCATACCGCGTTATCGCTAAGGGCAATATCGTAGCGATCGGCAATCACAGTTTCGTCTCCTTGATTTACGGTTAGAGGTACGAAGTAGTACGCCTTGCGTTTTAAAGCTGCCGCTGCGGCCGCAGGAACAGCGGATACCATACGCTCCAGGTCGGCGTCAGAAACGGTAGTCTCTCCCGTGAAGGCATAGCAAATGCCATTGGGAGCTTGCGTTACGGGATTTTGTCGGACGACCTCTGCCGGAGAGCGCGTCAGCGCCGATGCTGCCTGGGACATTTCGGTATTCTAACGTACTGAGCTGCGCGCCTGTGCCGCATATGCTGTAGCCTAAAACCATGTCGAGCGCACACAAGAAACCGGCTACAAGGCCTCGCTGGTATCTAATCCCGCTTCGTGTGCTGCTGGTAACCTTTTTGATAACGCTGCTTTCCTTCGCAATTAGCCTGCTGCTGGGGATTCTTGGCATGATAATCGGTGCGCGGGTACGCGGATTGCATCCAAACCTGACCGCTGCATACCGACAGATTGCGGTTCCGACGGCAGCCATTGTAGGAGGTGTTGTGCTTGTCTCAGCCATCATTCTTGAAGTACGTCATTATCGCCAGACCAGAGCCCTGCTCGAAATCGAACGGATAAGCTAGCGCATGCCGATCCGAGTTGCGATTCCCATGCCTCATTCCGGCGACCTGGAGTACGCCGAGCGCTCCATTCCGCAGTATGAGCAAGCGGTGCAGGCGGCCGGAGGAGAAGCCGTCCGCATTCCACTGGATTTGGATTCATCCGCAATTGCGAAGATGGTCGAACAGTGCGACGCGGTCCTTCTCCCGGGAAGCGGCGCCGACGTTGACCCTGCGAAATATCACGCCAAGCCGCATCCTAAAACCGAAGCTGCGGATTTAAAGCGTGACGCGGTGGATGACTTGCTTTTGCAGGATGCCTACAAGAAGCGCAAGCCAATTCTGGGCATTTGTTATGGATTGCAGATTCTGAATGTCCATCGCAACGGAACCCTGCTGCAGCACATCGAATCGCAGATCAATCATGCTGCGGGAAGAAAAGTTCTGGAAGCCCACGTGGTTAAAGTTGATCCTGAGTCGAAGCTTGGGACGATTGTGGACAGGCGCTCACTTCGATCTCCCGGTTCTTCCGGCCCCGTGACCTCCGGGGCTGGAGGCTTAAAAAACGAAAAACGAGGCCTTGCGATCCCGGTAAATTCCAGCCATCATCAGGCCGCTGACGTGGTGGGAGACGGGCTGCGAGTGGTGGCGCGCTGTCCGGAAGATGGAATCATCGAAGCTCTCGAAGGAACTTCGTCCGATCATTTTGTCCTTGCGGTGCAATGGCATCCAGAGCGCAGTTCCGACAACGCGGCTTCCCGCGCAATCTTTCGAGCGCTGATAGAAGCTGCGAAGCTGAAATCGCCGGCGCTTCCTTGATTCGGCAGAAATCTTACCAATATTTGTCCCCCGGATATCTCTTGTTTTGCACCCTGGGTATATACTTCCAGCAATAATTGCGCGGCTTCGTCCAAGGACGGCCGTAACGGGGCATTTCATTGCTGGCATTCTTGCGCTCCGTGTGAAGACAACGCTAGTTACTAATTTATAAACTGGCGCGGAATTCGCCTGCTGGAACGGCGGTCCGAAGGGGCTCATATGGACTTATTCCTGGTACGTTTTTTATTTATCGTTGGCATTGCAACAACTTGCTATCTGATTCGGCCATTCGCTCTCTCGGCGAATGTGGACGCAGCCCTCGGAGCATTGATCGGCGTGGGCATTGTCTTATTCGAGTGGCGTCTTCGGCGAGTCAGCCTGAAACGCCTGATAGGAGCGTCCGCCGGCAGCATCCTTGGCATTTTCGGTGCTTATCTTTTCTCTCTTGTCATCCGTAATAGCGTTTCGCCGGGACCGACGCAAGCATTTCTGCAACTTGTAGTCATGTTCCTGATGGCTTATGTAGGGCTGACTGTGGGCGCAAACAAGGGAGAGTTGCTGAATCTCACTGCTTTGGGAGGCGTGTTCGGCGGCGAAAAGCAGCAGCAAGAGAGTTACAAAATTCTGGATACCAGCGTCATTATTGATGGGCGCATCGCCGACATCGCTGAAACCGGCTTTTTGGATGGCATGATCGTTACTCCGCAGTTTGTGTTGCGCGAATTGCAACTTGTAGCGGATTCCGCAGATTCATTGAAACGCAATCGCGGACGCCGCGGGCTTGATGTTCTGCAACGATTGCAGAAGATCGCCACCGTACAGATCCAAATTGTTGAGGACGATTTCCCCAGCGTTCGTGAAGTAGACCTCAAACTGATCGAGCTGGCTAAGCTCTATCACGGAAAAATCATTACCAACGACTTCAATCTGAACAAGGTTGCCCAACTGCAGGGCGTGCAAGTCTTGAACATCAACGAACTGGCGAATTCCCTGAAGCCTATCGTGCTGCCGGGCGAGATTATGAAGGTCTTTATTCTCAAGGAAGGCAAAGAATACAACCAGGGCGTCGCCTACTTGGATGATGGGACGATGGTGGTGGTGGATAATGCCCGCAAGATGATTGGCAAAACGATTGACGTGTCCGTGACTTCAGTTCTGCAAACTACTGCCGGAAAGATGATTTTCGGAAAGTGGGATGAGCGGGGAAGCGGGCGCGCTGAACGTCTTCCGATTTCCGCCGCCGCCGCAGTCGGTGGGCCCGCTAGAGACGCTGCGAAAGTAGCGGCGATGCCGTCCGAAGGAGTAGTTGATTAGTCAGAAGTTTACCGGGCCGGAATTACTTTGCTGATTTTGATCGTGTCATTGCGGAGTGTTCCTTCGAAGTCCGCCCGCTGACCGGCAAGCCTTGCCAAGTCGGCGTCGTTTCCTTCAAGCTTAAAAATTTTGTCTCCATCTACCAGCGCATACTTCGATCCATTGCGAACACAAATACGAGTGCAATCCGACGGATTTTTTTCTTTATCCGTATGGCGGGCACCGCAGTGATCGTCGGTGACGACACCGTGGAAGATCTGTTGAGCAGAGTTTCGTTGATCTTTGGACGACTGTCCTGAGGCAAAAACGGCGGTAGCGCCAGCAAAAAGTAATGCTAGTCCGAGTGCTGCGGCCAAGGTCGAAGCGCCGCAGTAAAAAATCAGCGTCCACCAATTAGGCTTACGATCTCCAAGGAGGACCATTTCCACGTCGGCGGTCCGCATAGCTGACATTCTCCGACTTTTACTTAGACTTTCAACCGTCAGTCGAAATTAAAGAGGTTGGCGCTCGTACTTTCAATACAGGAAAGTCCTGTAGTGAGAGGGCGGTGATACTGGATTTGTCCGTGGTGGCCGTGTTTGAACTTGCATCGTCGCCCACATATACTGATCGCCCGCTATGAAGACCGTAGTAATCATTCCGGCAGCTGGCTTGGGCACGCGAATGGCGCCAATTCTGGGGACACGAAGCAAAAAGTTAACGCAGTCGAAGCAATTTACAGACCTGGCGGGCGTCCCGATTCTATTTCATACACTGCGAAAGTTTGCTTCCAGCGCTGAAGTCTCGGAAATTTACCTCGCCCTGCGAAAAAACGAGATGGCGATGTTTCGGTCTCGACTTGAGAAGGAAGCGAAAGACATCCTTCAAAAACCCGTTGAATTTGTTGAGGGAGGAGAGCACCGCCAGCACACAGTTGCCAACGCCATTTCGCGGCTAACAGCCGCTGCGGATGATATTGTCCTCGTGCATGATGCTGTGCGGCCGTTTGTTACACATGAAATTATCAGGGACGTCATTCTCGCCGCGCAAAAACATGGGGCCGCGATCGCTGGCTTGCCGGCGGTGGATACCATCAAGCAGGTTGAGCGCACGGCTGTTGGCGCTCTTGTCACCGCCACTTTGCCGCGAGAGCGCATTGTAATAGCGCAAACGCCGCAAGGATTTCGGTACGAAATTCTCAAGAAGGCTTTCGAAGAAGCCGCGGCCGATGGATTTATCGGAACCGATGAAGCATCGTTAGTCGAACGCTCCGGACAGAAAGTGATGGTGGTCATGGGTTCGCCGAAAAACATTAAGATCACGACTCCAGGCGACATGGAGTTGGCCGAATTCTACCAGTCAAAATAGCTTTCTTAGCATGGCAAAACTCCCGAAATCTCGAATGCAAAAACAGCTGCCTGCAAGGATTGGTTACGGCTGGGACTCTCACGAGTTCAAGCGCGGAATACCTCTGAAAATCGGTGGCGTAACGTTGGAACATCCGGCAGGCCTCGGAGGGCATTCCGATGGCGATGTGTTGCTGCATGCCGTTACCGACGCACTTTTGGGTGCGATTGCCGGGCCGGATATCGGAATGTTGTTTTCGCCTTCCGATCCCCAATGGAAGGGGGCTGATTCCGCGGTCTTTCTTGCCGAGGCTCTGAAGAGGGTACGGTCAGCGGGATATTCTGTCGCGAACGTAGACGCGACGCTGATTCTCGCAGCACCAAAGATTGGCCCGCATGCAGAATCCATTCGCAATCATGTTGCGAGCCTCCTCGGCGTTGCAGTGGATTGCGTGGGTGTAAAAGCCAAAACTCCGGAAGGTATGGGAACGGACAACGCCGCTATCGCTCATGCGGCTGTACTTCTGAGCTGGAAGGGAAGAATTTCTCCCCGGAAGGTTTCACGCAAAAAATCTAGGCGCTAGTTGGCGGCCGCGTTCGCCGCAACTCATTTAGCTTCCCTGTTAAACTTAAAGAGATGGTTCTGCCTTTCGTCCGCGATCTTTTCGTGGACCTGGAAAAGTTGCCTGCCTTCACGCGCGTATCCTCCCACTTTCGAGAGAATGCGGGGCGAATCCGTGTCTCTGGTCTGACTCCTTCCGCAAAAGCGTTGGTGTTGGTGTTGTTGCAAAGGGTAGCGGGGCGTCCGATCGTGATTATCGAACCCGATAATCAGGCAGTGGACGAATTGGTTCCAGTGTTGCAGGCATTCCACGAACTCGTAGGAGGCAGCGACCCTGCTTCCATCGTGGCCTTCCCCAATCGCGACGTTCTGCCTTTTCAAAGCCTCTCCCCGCATCCTGAGATTCAGGAGGAGCGTGCGGTTGCGCTCTGGAAAATCGCTTCTGGAGCCGTGACCATGGTTGTTCTGCCCATGGCTGCCGCTGCTTTGAAGGTGCGTTCCGGAGAATATTATGCAGATCTTGCGCGCACAATCCGGCGCGGTGAAGGTCTGGAAACTGAACCACTGCTGCGACACTTGAATACTGTCGGATACGCATCCACTGATGTGGTCGAAATGCCCGGTGAGTATGCGCTGCGAGGTGGAATTCTTGACGTTTATTCGCCCGAGGCGGATCGTCCGGTGCGAATTGAGTTCTTCGGCGATGAAGTCGAATCCATCCGAAAATTTGACCCTGCCACCCAGCGCTCGTCCAATCCCATGGACGAGGCGTTACTGCTGCCGCTGACGGAAACGCCCGTCACCGAAGAAACGCTGGGGGCGATTCATAGTCGGCTTTCAGGAAGACGCATTACTGGGGCTGAGGAAATAGTTGAGCAAGCTGCGAAATCTGGCGGCGTCACGGTTTTTCCGGGCTGGGAGTTTTATGCTCCACTTGCCGGAGCCCAGGCGAGCGTGTTCGATTTATTGCCAGACGCACTGGTGGTAAGCGACGAGCCTGAGATGCTGGCGCGAGACTTCGATCATGTGTGGGCGCGCGTGGAAGAGGCGCACGAGCGCAGTGGAGTAGGCAATCTCGTAAAACCTACAGATCTTTATTTTCCTCCCGAAGAACTTCTCCAGAAGATCGCGGCCATTGCCGGCGCCGACCTGGAGCTTCTCGGAATCGAGCGTAGCGATGGGACTGATTCCGTCGCCTTTCACTCGCAACCGGCTCCGCGCTTTCACGGTTCTATCCCCGCTCTGCTAGAGGAAGTTAAAAAGCAAAGCACGGATAATCGCAGAGTTCTCATAGCGGTACCGAATATCGGCGAAGTTGAGCGCCTTGCGGATGCATTTAGCGAAAGCAGCGTGTCGTTTCGCCTGGGCAGTCGCACTCGCGGAGGAGAAAGCTATGCCGACGAGACCGCATACTTTGCGGGTGAACTTCTCGCGTCCACTTTAGCGAAGGCTTATGTGCCGGACGGCGTGATTTTCCCCGATGCCAATCTGGCAATCTTCGGAGCGCACGATCTTTTTGATGAGTCTGAGTCGGTGGTCTCCCGTCCGCAACGAAGCAAATCCAAAGTCTCGGCGTTTCTTTCGGATTTCCGTGATCTGCAAGTTGGCGATTATGTGGTCCACGTGGAACACGGAATCGGACAATATCAGGGACTCAAAGAAATAAATCAGGGCGACGGCAACGCGGAGTTCATGCTGCTTGAATATGCCGAGGGCGCAAGGCTGTACGTACCGCTCACGCGTCTCGACTTGATTCAGAAATACCGCTCCTCTGAAGGCGTGAAACCAGCGCTGAATCACCTCGGCACTGCAACCTGGGCCAGGACGAAGGCCCGCGTCCGCAAGGCCATGGAGGACATGACGGAAGAGTTGCTCAAGCTGTATGCGGAGCGCAAAACGGCGAAGGGACGGGCTTTCTCTACTGACAACGAATGGATGCGGGAGTTCGAGGACGCCTTCGAATATACCGAGACCGAAGATCAGGACCTCGCCATCGTTGACATGAAGCGCGACATGGAGTCGTCGCTTCCAATGGACCGGCTGCTGTGCGGCGACGTGGGATATGGCAAGACGGAAATCGCTATGCGGGGAGCATTCAAAGCCGTCAACGATAATCGCCAGGTCGCGGTGTTGGCTCCGACGACCGTGCTTGCGTTTCAGCATTTTGAAACTTTTAAGCGGCGCTTCGCGGCGTTTCCCGTCACCATTGAAATGATCAGCCGCTTCCGTACTCCCAGGCAGCAGAAAGAAATTATTCAAAAAGTGGAAGCCGGCAAAGTAGATATCTTGATTGGTACCCATCGGCTGCTGTCAAAAGATATTAAGTTCGCTGATCTGGGACTGCTGGTCGTAGATGAAGAACAGCGTTTCGGTGTGCGCCATAAAGAACGCCTTAAGCAGATGCGGAAAGAAGTGGACGTGCTCACGATGTCCGCAACTCCCATTCCGCGCACCCTGCATATGTCTCTCGTCGGGTTGCGGGACATGAGCGTGATCGAAACGGCTCCCAAAGACCGGATCGCGGTGCAGACTGTAGTCGCAAGTTGGGACGAGAAATTGATTCAATCTTCCATCGAGCAGGAGTTAGACCGCGGGGGGCAAGTGTACTTTGTCCACAACCGAGTCGAAAGCATCTGGGAGATTGCTGCCAAGCTGCAGGAGTTGGTTCCGCGAGCGCGGGTTGCGGTCGGCCACGGACAAATGTCCCAGGGAGAACTGGAAAAAGTGATGATGAAGTTCATGCATCATGAGGCTGATATCCTGGTGGCGACGACGATCATCGAGAACGGCCTCGATATCCCACTCTGCAACACAATTCTCATCAATCGAGCTGACCGGCTCGGACTCTCGGAGCTTTACCAGTTGCGGGGTCGCGTCGGAAGATCGAATCGGCGCGCTTATGCCTACCTGCTTCTGCCAGCGGAGATCGAACTCACGTCCATCGCGCGACGGCGTCTGGCAGCATTGAAGGAGTTTTCTGACTTGGGCGCGGGATTCAAAATCGCCGCGTTGGATTTGGAACTTAGAGGCGCGGGTAACCTGTTGGGCGGGGAACAGAGCGGTCACATCGAGGCCATCGGATTTGAACTCTATACCCGCATGCTCGACCACGCCGTGCGCGAGATGAAGGGGGAGGTGAGTCCGGACGAAGCTGAGACTCAACTCAACCTCGGACTGCTGATCAGGATTCCGGTCGAATACATTCCAGAAGAAAACCAGCGCCTGCGAATGTATAAGCGCATCGCGGGTGTGGAGACCGAATCGCAATTGAATGATGCGGGTGCAGAGTTGCGCGACCGCTACGGCGAGCCTCCACCAGCGGTCAGAAACCTGCTAGATTTTGCCTCTTTGAAATTGCTCGCAGGACGGGCTGGAGTCATCGCGGTGGATCGCAAGCACGAACTGGTAACTATCAAATTCCGGCAGAGCGCAGCCATTGATCCGGGTAAGCTGGCGAAATTCGTTTCTTCCCAATCCGGCGCGAAATTCACACCTGACGGAACGCTACGATTCAAGTTGCAGGCAACGGTTGCGGAAGACGTATTGGATTACATCGAAAATCTTTTGGAGTCGCTCGCAAGCGCTGAGACTTCTCCGTCAATCGCCTCGTAGGATTTGAATCTGGCCGCGATGTGGCGCAAGCGCATCAGAGCATCTGAAGTCTAAAAAAGAAATTTAGAAGGTATCCAGAGCATGACGATGAAGATTCGCAAGGCGGTTTTTCCTGCGGCAGGGATGGGAACACGTTTTTTGCCCGCTACAAAGGCTCAGCCGAAAGAGATGTTGCCACTGGTGGATAAGCCGATCATTCAATACGGCGTGGAAGAGGCTCTGGCTTCCGGATGCAGTGAAATCGTGATGGTTATTAGTCGCGGCAAACAGTCCATCGAAGATCATTTTGATACCAGCTACGAGCTGGAAAGAACACTGGAAGCGCGAGGCAAGACAGACCTGTTGAAGATAGTGAAGCAAGTCTCGGACATGGTTCCAGTCGCTTACGTTCGTCAGAAAGAAGCTCTGGGCCTGGGGCATGCTGTGCTTACCGCCCGAGAACTGGTTGGGAATGAAGCTTTCGCTGTATTGCTTCCTGATGACGTGATTGACGCTGATCCGCCATGCCTGAAGCAGATGATTGATGTGTTCAACGAGGTCCAAAGCTCGGTGATTGCCACTCAAATTATCGAAGGCGAGGCCATTTCGGCTTACGGCGTTTTGGATGCGACCCCAGTGAAAGGCAAGTTCGATGGACGTCTTTATGAAGTCCATAACATGGTAGAGAAACCGAAACTAGCGGACGCTCCATCGAAGCTGGCGATTATTGGACGATACATTCTGACGCCAGGAATCTTCGATGCTTTAACGCAAATCAAGCCGGGAGCCGGCGGCGAACTGCAGCTTACCGATGGCATGCGGCTCTTGATGAAAAAAGAAAAAATGTATGCCTACGTTTACGACGGGTTGCGACACGATGCCGGGGACAAGCTAGGTTTCCTCAAGGCGACCATAGACTTCGGTCTTAAGCGGGAAGATCTAGCCGAGCCACTGCGTGAGTATTTGAAAGGACTTAAACTCTGATTTCGAAAGTTATAATTCCTTTCATTTAGCCAAAGAAGTTTTCAGTTTTTGCGATTTCTGCTCGACTCCGCTGGCCAGCTTTTCTTTGTAGGCATCCAACTTCGCTGCGACGGCTTTATCCGCGAGACCTAAGATTTGTGCGGCAAGAATTCCGGCGTTGGTGGCGCCCGGTTTTCCGATGGCCACGGTCGCGACCGGAATGCCGGCGGGCATTTGCACAATAGCCAGAAGTGAATCCATTCCATTCAGCGAAGTCGAAGGAATAGGCACGCCAATCACCGGCAGAGTGGTGTGAGCCGCGATTACTCCCGCTAAGTGCGCTGCGCCGCCTGCCCCGGCGATGATTACCTTAATACCTCGCCCCGCAGCCTTGCGAGCATAGTCGGCGGTACGATCAGGAGAGCGGTGTGCGGACGTGACGTCCATTTCATACGCGACCCCAAATTCGTCGAGCGCTTTTGCGGCCTCGCGCATAATTTCGAGATCAGAATCACTGCCCATTACGATAGAGACGATTGCCTGAGTCATTCTTTCTTTACTCCACTTATGGTTTTAAAGCGCGGACCGCGATATCTTTCCGATAGTGCGCTCCGTCAAAACTTATCTTTGAAACAGCGAGGTAGGCGCGATCAACGGCGGTACGCAAGTCCGCTGCGCGGGCGGTCACTCCCAGAACCCGCCCGCCGGCGCTGTAGAAGTCGCCGTTCTGTTTACCCGTGCCAGCATGAAAAACTTTGATGCCGTCCACTTTATTAGCTTCTTCAATTCCGGAAATTTTTTTCCCGGCTTCGAAAGTTCCCGGATATCCGCCCGATGACATCACTACACAGACAGAAGCGTCACTCGACCACCGAAAAACGCCTTCGCTGACGCGGCCTTCGATGGAAGCTTCGAGCGCCTCAAGCAAATCGCTATCCAGACGCATCAGGATCGGCTGGGTTTCGGGATCCCCGAATCTGCAATTGAATTCCAGAACCATCGGGCCGCTCGCGGTCATCATCAATCCGCAATAAAGAATTCCGCGATACTCAGAATTTTCAGCTTTCATGCCGTCCACAACGGGTTTCGCAACATGCTGGATGAGCCAACTGGCCATCTGATCATCCATGAGGGATTTTGTAGAGTAGGCGCCCATGCCGCCGGTATTCGGTCCGGTATCTCCGTCGCCGATACGTTTGTGGTCTTGTGCCGCTACCAGCGGAGCGACCCGCTCTCCATCGCTGAGAACCAGAAATGAAAGTTCCTCGCCTTCGAGGCATTCCTCGAGTACTACGCGCGATCCCGCCTCACCCACCATTTTTCCACTGAGCATTTCGCCAGCGACCGCAATCACCTCTTCCTTGGTCTCGCAGATCACAACGCCTTTGCCCGCGGCAAGGCCGTCTGCTTTTGTGACGATAGGAGTGGAAAAATGAGAGAGGGCGGCATGCACCTCGTCTAGTGAACTGCAGATTGCGTAATGGGCCGTGGGAATGCGATGCCTCTGCATGAATTGCTTGGCGAAGCCTTTACTGGTCTCGAGCCGCGCCGCTGCTTTTGTGGGACCAAAGGTGCGCCATCCGCGGCGAGTAAATTCGTCCACTACTCCAAGCTGAAGCGGTAATTCGGGACCAACGACAGTCAGGTCCGGCTGCAGCTTATGTGCCAGCGCGGTCAGCGACTCAAGGCTCTTGATGTCCACCGATAGACACTCGGCATCGTCCGCCATACCCCCATTTCCGGGAGCACAGTAGACCTTGGTGACGCGCGGGGATTGGCGCAGTTTCCACACCAGCGCATGCTCGCGGCCGCCACTTCCGATTACGAGTACCTTCATATCTTTGGATAGACAAGGTTAGGGAGGTCTGCGATTGATGTCAAACGGGGAGCCGTAAAAAATTCACTATCAGTTGATAAGTAAAATCGCTGACCCGCAAGCGCGAAAGTAGTTAACTATGCTTAAGCCGGCATATAATTCCGTCCATGATCACCGTCTCCAAAGAAGATTATCTAAAAGCCATTCTCGAGGCTGAGAGTGAAGGCGAGAGCGTGATTTCCGCCACTCTGGCGCATCGGCTCGAGGTCTCACCGCCTGCTGTCACGATGGCCTTGCGACGTTTAAAAAGGGATGGATTGGTTCGCGTGCATGCGACCGGACACGTGGGCTTAAGCGGCCCCGGACGAAAGATAGCACGCAAGCTGAGTCTGCGGCACCACCTGATTGAACGTATGCTCTCCGAAATGTTCGGCATGGAGTGGTACAAAGTGCATGACGAGGCCGAAAGGTTGGAACATGCGGTGTCGCCGGACTTTGAGGCCAAACTTCTGGCCAAACTGGGGCGCGGAGGCGCTTGCCCACACGGGAATCTCAGCGAGTTGGAAAGTCCGTTGAGCCGACGCCGGCGAGGCTTGGTGCTGCTTTCCCAGGGCGAACCCGGCAAGAGATACGTGGTCAGCGGAATTTATGAGCGCGACCGAAATCTGCTGGAATTTCTGGAGCAGCGTGGGATTAGGCCCGGCGCGGTTGTCAACGTGCAAGGACGGAACTACGATCAAACCCTCAATCTGGCGACCGACGCCGGAAACGTAGCCTTGGGAGGCTCCGCCGCCGAAAAAGTGTGGGTCACGACCGAATCACATCGAAAACGCAGGAGTCCTGCAAATTAGTACGTCTCTCTTTAACTTCGCTTGCTTAATTAACTACAGTTTACTGAATGCTGTATACTTAGGCTAAGAGCGTGGATGGTCCTCATTACACAGGCATGAATTTAACCAAGACTGAACTCGGGAGTTGGGGCGATGCGATCGCTCAGCCCAGCCTTCCTGAGGTGCACGGAAGCCTCAAGGTCCCGCGTACTGCCTCTCACCTGAGGAAGATGTTGGCATTTGCCGGCCCCGGCTTTCTGATCGCCGTCGGCTATATGGACCCCGGAAATTGGGCCACGGACTTGGCCGCCGGATCAAAGTACAACTACACCCTTCTCTCTGTCATTCTGCTTTCCAATTTCATGGCCATTCTGCTGCAAACCCTGTCCATTCGACTGGGAGTTGCGACCGGGCGCGACCTGGCGCAGACCTGCCGCGAACAGTTTAGCCGTCCAGTGTCGCTGTTTTTGTGGGTGCTGGCAGAAATTGCGATCGCCGCGTGCGATCTGGCGGAGGTCATCGGCTCAGCGATTGCGTTGAACCTGCTGTTCCATATTCCTCTGTTGCTTGGCGTCTGTCTTACCGCGCTGGATGTTTTGCTGATTCTGCTGCTACAGCAGAAGGGCTTTCGCTTTCTTGAGGCTCTGGTGGTTGTGCTGATCGGAACCGTCAGCGTTTGCTTCGCGATGGAAATAATATTTTCGCGTCCGGCGCTGGCCGGTCTTGCTCATGGCTTCTTCGTGCTATCACCGCAAATTCTGCGCAATCCCGGCATGTTGTACATCGCAGTGAGCATTCTGGGAGCGACCGTGATGCCGCACAATCTCTATCTGCATTCAGCGATTGTTCAGACCCGCGACTTCGACCGTACTTCACGCGGCAAACGCGAAGCCATCCGCTTCTCTACGATTGATTCAACAGTGGCGTTGACGCTTGCGCTGTTCGTGAACGCCGCTATCCTGATCGTTTCAGCGGCGACGTTTTACAGCCGCGGCATGAATGGGATTGCCGAAATTCAGGACGCCTACAAACTGCTTACTCCCCTCCTCGGAGTAACGGGAGCTAGCACAATTTTTGCACTGGCGTTGCTGGCTTCCGGTCAAAATTCTACGTTGACTGGAACTCTGGCAGGTCAGGTAGTAATGGAAGGTTTTCTCAACATCCGCCTGCGGCCCTGGTTGCGACGATTAATAACCAGAAGCGTGGCGATCGTCCCCGCTATCCTGGTAACAGCGTTCTGGGGAGAGCGAGGCACCGGAGACTTGCTCGTCCTAAGCCAGGTCATTCTCAGTATGCAGCTAAGTTTCGCGGTGTTTCCACTGGTGATGTTTACCAGCGATAAACGCAAGATGGGTGAATTCGTGAATGCCCCGTGGTTGAAAATATTGGCGTGGACAACTGCTATCTTTATAGCCGCCTTGAATGTCTGGCTTCTGGTGCAAATGCTCCACAACTGAGTGCACTGTGGTGCTCGAGGTCCCGGTCGGGAGCTTCTGCTGGGCACTCCAGAATTTCGCTGAACAGGATTACACTAGAGAGTTCGGGATGATGTTCTGCGCCCACGCGTGGGTGTCGGCAATTATCCGGTGGGTACCTCGAAACGAAGGCCATTTTTATGAATAGCTTTGGAAGCCGTTCGACGCTTAAAGTAGGGCAGCGCGATTACGAAATCTATCGCATTTCCGTCCTGGATAAGCAGGGAATCTCGACCCGCCATCTTCCGTTTTCGCTTCGAATACTGTTGGAAAATTTGCTGCGGACCGAAGATGGCCGCAACGTTTCCAGCGATGACATTCGCGCATTAGCGGCATGGAACAGCAAGTCGAAGCCGGAACAGGAAATCGCCTTCACTCCCAGCCGCGTATTGTTACAAGATTTCACTGGAGTACCGGCAGTCGTGGACCTCGCCGCCATGCGCGACGCGATGGAGCGTCTGTCCGGCGATCCGGCATTGATCAATCCCCTGCAGCCGGCCGAACTCGTGATTGATCATTCAGTGCAGGTGGATGAATTTGGAACCCAGCAAGCTTTTGGATTAAACGCGGAGCTCGAATTTATTCGCAACAAAGAACGCTATGCATTTCTTCGTTGGGGCCAGACCGCCTTCCGCAACCTCGCAATCGTTCCTCCGGATACCGGCATTGTGCATCAGGTGAATCTGGAATTTCTGGCACGCGTAGTCTTCGTTCAAGGAGCGGACGGAAAGCGAACTGCATATCCAGACACGCTGGTGGGAACGGATTCTCATACCACGATGGTCAATGGATTGGGCGTCCTCGGTTGGGGAGTGGGTGGAATCGAGGCCGAGGCCGCGATGCTCGGGCAGCCGGTCTCGATGCTGATTCCGCAAGTAGTCGGAGTGAAGCTCACTGGCAAACTGCGCGAAGGAGCGACAGCAACCGACCTCGTTCTCACCATTACCGAGATGCTGCGCATGCATGGCGTCGTGGGAAAGTTTGTGGAATATTTTGGGCCCGGACTGCCGGAATTGCCGCTTGCAGATCGTGCGACCATCGGAAATATGTCCCCGGAGTATGGAGCGACCTGCGGAATTTTCCCCGTGGACAAAGAGACCCTGGCGTATCTTCGCCTCACCGGACGCACGGAAGAACAGATTGCTCTGGTCGAAGCATATTGTCGCGAACAAGGTTTATTTCACGACGAAAACACCCCGGAAGCCGAGTATTCCGAATTGCTGGCACTCGATCTATCCGAAGTCGAACCGAGTATAGCGGGACCGAAACGTCCGCAGGACCGAGTTGCGCTTTCGAAAGCAGGAGAGTCATTCGAGAAGGCATTGCCCGGGCTGATCAAGACCAGCAAGAGCGGTGACATGCCGGCCGCACCCTCGAGTAATGGCCGCCTTCATCACGGAAGCGTTGTGATTGCAGCGATTACGAGTTGCACCAACACTTCGAATCCGTCGGTGATGATCGCAGCGGGCCTGCTGGCGAAGAAGGCTGTCGAACGCGGGCTGCAAGTGCCGCATTCGGTGAAGACCTCGCTGGCGCCGGGGTCGAAGGTGGTGCGGGATTATTTGGAGCGCGCCGGCCTTATACCGTATCTCGAAAGATTGAAATTCCACATCGTCGGTTATGGATGCACTACTTGTATCGGCAACTCTGGACCGCTTCCCGAAGAAGTCTCGCGCGAAATTGATGAAAATAATTTAGTGGTTGCCTCGGTTTTGTCCGGAAACCGGAATTTCGAGGGACGTATTAATTCTGAGGTCCGTGCCAATTACTTGATGTCTCCGCCCTTGGTTGTCGCTTTTGCATTGGCGGGACGCATTGATCTCGATCTAAAAACCAATCCGCTCGGTAAGGATCAGCAAGGGAAGCCGGTCTTCCTGGCCGACATTTGGCCGTCGCAACACGAAGTCGAAGAGGCCATGCGCAAGTCAATTTCCTCTGACATGTTCCGCGACAGCTATGCCCAGGTCTACGAGGGAGATCAACGCTGGCGGTCGCTGCCCGTCCCGGACGGTGATACCTATGCCTGGGAACCGGATTCGACCTACATACGGCGTGCCCCTTATTTTGACGATATGACGGTGAAGCCCGTGTCCGTGGCTGAGATCAAGAAGGCCCGGGTGCTGGCCGTTTTAGGAGACAGTGTAACCACCGATCACATTTCTCCGGCGGGCTCGATCAAGAAAGATAGTCCGGCGGGAAAGTACTTGATTGAGCACGGGGTGAAGCCAGCTGACTTCAACTCTTATGGTTCGCGGCGCGGGAACCACGAGGTGATGGTGCGGGGAACGTTCGCGAACGTTCGTCTGCGAAACAGGATGGTCCCCAATCTCGAGGGTGGATTCACGCGGCACCTTCCGCAGGGCGCCGAGATGTCCATCTTTGACGCTTCGGAAAAATACAATGCCGAGGGCATACCGCTGGTGATCATTGCCGGCAAAGAATACGGTTCAGGTTCGTCGCGCGATTGGGCGGCGAAAGGCCCGCGCCTACTGGGAGTGCGAGTAGTGATTGCGGAAAGTTACGAGCGCATTCATCGCTCAAATCTCGTCGGGATGGGAATCCTGCCGCTGCAGTTCGTCAACGGAGAGAGCGCTCAATCGCTAAATTTGACGGGTGAGGAATTTTTTGACTTTGGATCCATCCGTGAGTTGGTGGAGAACTTCCAAGCTGGCCGCACGTTGAAAGTATTCGCGAAGAACAATAACAAGATCATCGAATTCGAGACGCTGGTGCGCATTGATACACCGCAGGAAGCGCAGTACTACGCCAATGGCGGCATCCTGCAATATGTACTGCGGCAACTGTTGGCGAGCAAGACGCGCCCTCAAACCGTCAACGCTTAAGTTCGTCGAGCGTAGCAAAATCCGGTAAAAACTCCGCTCTTCATCCACTGTTATAATCATGGTTCGCCCTCATGAGTCCAAAGAGATTAGTACGTTCCACCACAGTTTTGTGCATCCGGCGCAACGGTAGCGTTGTGATGGCTGGCGATGGCCAGGTTACCCTTGGCGAAGGCGTGATTAAACACACTGCAAAGAAGATCCGGCGTCTCTATCAAGAGAAGATTCTCGCGGGATTTGCGGGTTCTACCGCCGACGCGTTTTCACTTTTCAGTAGGTTCGAAGCCAAGCTGGAGCAATATCACGGCAACGTAGGACGCGCCGCGGTCGAGTTGGCGAAAGACTGGCGCACCGATAAATTTTTGCGCCATCTAGAAGCGTTACTGCTGGTCTCGGATAAAGAGCAGACGTTTTTGCTGAGTGGTCAAGGCGACGTGATTGAGCCTGACGGCGGCATTGCTGCAATTGGCAGCGGAGGACCCTATGCGCAAGCTGCGGCACAGGCCTTGGCTGAACACACGCAGCTGACCGCTCGCCAGATTGCCGAAGAAGCGATGAAGGTAGCTGGCAGAATGTGCATCTATACCAATGACAAGGTAACAATCGAGGAATTGTAAGAAGTTTCAGCGTGCGTATTTATGGCTATTTACTTACCAGGAGTTGCTGAAGAAGAACAGATCGCATTGGACGAACTCACGCCCCGTGAGATCGTGGCTGAGCTCGATAAGCACGTGATTGGACAGAAGGACGCAAAACGCGCAGTCGCGATAGCGCTCCGCAATCGCATGCGCCGTCAAAAGCTTACGCCGGAGTTGGCGGAAGACGTAATTCCGAAGAACATCATCATGATCGGCCCCACGGGAGTGGGGAAGACTGAGATTGCGCGCCGCCTCGCCAAGCTGGCGAATTCTCCATTTTTGAAAGTGGAGGCGTCGAAGTTCACCGAAGTTGGATATGTGGGGCGGGACGTCGAGTCCATGATCCGCGACCTGGTCGAAATTGCGATCGAAAATGTGCGGGAAGAGAAGCTCGAGGACGTCTCCGATAAGGCCGAGCTCAATGCGGAGGAACGGTTGCTCGATATTTTATTGCCGCCGGTTTCTCCTGCGAAGTCTTCGGACACTAGTAGTGGAGGGATCGTGCTGGAGGGGGGCGCGACTGCCCCTGCGGATTCGCAGTCACGAACGCGAGAAAAACTGCGGCAACAGTTGCGCGAAGGCAAGCTGGACGACCGCACCGTGGAGATTGAAGTTCGCGAACGAAATTTCCCGTCTTTTGAAATCATCTCCAACCAGGGCGTGGAGGAGATGGACGTCAACATGAAAGACATGCTGCCCAATCTTTTCGGGCAGCGTACCAAGAAGCGCAAGATGAAGGTGAACGAAGCTTTTGAATATCTGATCCAGGAAGAAGAACAGCGCCTGATTGATATGGATCAGGTGACACGACTGGCAATTGATCGCGTCGAAGATTCCGGAATCATTTTTCTTGACGAGATTGACAAGATCGCTGGTCGCGAAGGAGGACACGGTCCCGACGTGTCGCGCGAAGGCGTGCAGCGCGACATTCTGCCCATCGTCGAAGGCACCAACGTGAGTACGCGTTACGGAATGGTCCGCACCGATCACATTTTGTTTATTGCTGCGGGAGCATTTCACGTTTCCAAACCGAGCGACCTGATCCCCGAATTGCAGGGACGTTTTCCTATTCGCGTGGAGTTGCAATCTCTCACCATGGAAGATTTTGTGCGTATTCTGACCGAGCCGAAGTCGTCGCTGGTCAAGCAATACACTGCGCTGCTCGAGACTGAGACTGTGAAATTGGAATTTACCCAGGATGCTTTGGAGGAGATTGCCCGCTTCGCCTTTCGCGTGAACGAAGGTACTGAGAACATTGGCGCACGTCGCCTGCACACGATACTAGAGCGCGTGCTTGACGAGATCAGTTTTGACGCACCTGAGAGAAAGGGTGAAGAAATTAAGATAGACGCAGCCTACGTCAGTGCACGTCTGACTGATATCGTGAAAGATCAAGATCTGTCACGATACATACTGTAAGTTCACAACGAGCAATTTGAACCGCGTCTTCTGTTACGCTGTTGCTGCGCGCATGCGGCAACATCTTCCTAAACTCCTTCTCTCGGTTCTGACGGCTGCAGTTTTCTGGGGATGCGGAAGTCCAGGCGCCCCCTTGCCGCCCTCGTTGAATCTGCCTCTTCCAGTCAGCGATCTTCGCGCAGTGCGAAAAGGAAATAGAGTTCGGCTGGCATGGACTGTCCCGGCCGAAACTACCGATCGCCAAAAGCTGCGCGAGGCTCTTCGCACGAAGATCTGTCGTGAGGTGCAAACAGCAATATCCGGCTGCGAACATCCCTTGGCAGAAATATCTAGTAACCTTCCAGCGGCAAAAGCAAGCAAGAAGAGTTCATCCAAGAAAACAGCAGTCCAGGCTAACTATGAGGATTTAATTCCCGAATCACTGCAAGATTCTTTAGCCCAGATCGTGTACGCAGTTTCGGTTAGCAATGACCGGGGTAGAAACGCCGGCCTTTCGAACCTAGTACGTGTTTCAGCCGCTCCGACTCTACCTGCTCCCGCGAATTTCATTGCCCAGGTGAAAGCCGACGGGATCTTGTTAAGTTGGACCAACCCAAGTGCTAAAGCAGGCCAAGGGCTGGAGCAAAAATATCGTTTTTACCGTCGCGCAAAAGGAAGCGACACCGATATCATCGCGGGCGAGCTGCCGCTCGATCAGGCTGGGCCAACACAATTTCTGGATAGGAATTTCGAGTGGGAGGAGAAATATTTTTATCGCGCAACCGTTGTGACGCTGGTAAAAGCCGGCGCGGCCGATAACAACGAGGTGGAAGGCGAAGACAGCACACCCATCGAAGTTTTTGCGCATGATATCTTTCCGCCCGCCGTCCCATCGGGATTGGAAGCTGTCTTCACTAACGCCGGACAGCAGTCGTTCATGGATCTGATTTGGGCTCCCGACACGGACGCCGATCTCGACGGATACAATGTCTATCGCAAGCAGGAGGATGGAGAGGCGACCAAGCTTAATTCGGATCTAATTAAAGTGCCATCGTTTAGGGATTCCAGGATTTCTCCCGGGAAGAAGTATTTTTATTATGTTTCCGCGGTGGATATCAGGGGGAATGAGAGCGGGCGATCCGAAGGAGCAAGTGAGAGCGTGCCCTAAGCGAAAGCCCGTCACTCAACGACATAGTAAAGAAGACCTCTTATGAAATATTGCCGATTTAAATTCGAATCCAAATCTGCGTATGGACTTGTGGAATCGCTCGCAGGAGGGGAGTTTATAACGCGGCAATTATTGGCCCCCCCGGATCAAGCTGGGGGCGAACACGGTGAGCCGCGCAACAGACGGATAGAACACATTCCTATTGCCGAAGCTGAGCTACTGGCACCCGTGCAGCCCTCCAAAATTATTTGTGTCGGCCGAAACTATCGGGAACATGTGGCGGAGCTCAATCACGAGGTTCCGACTGAGCCATTGATCTTTTTTAAACCTCCATCTTCCATTGTCGCTACTGGAATGGCAATCTATCGGCCGCGTAGCTCAACGCGCGTGGACTATGAGGGGGAACTCGGGGTTGTGATTGGAAAGCGTTGCCATCTTCTGACTCCCGACGAAGATGTGCGGCCCTACATTCTGGGGTACACGTGCGTGAATGATGTCAGCGCTCGCGATTTTCAAAACAAAGACGGCCAGTGGACGCGCGCTAAAGGCTTCGATACTTTTTGTCCCGTGGGTCCCGCCGTCACCGATGAGATAGATCCCTGGCGAGGTGTTGCAGTACAAACCAAAGTCAATGGTGAGATCAAGCAGCATGGGGACACTCGCGACTTCATTTTCAGCTTGGATCTGGTCTTGCGATACATTTCCCAGATCATGACCTTGCTGCCGGGCGACTTACTTGCTACAGGAACTCCAAAGGGAGTAGGGCCGCTGGTGGCGGGAGATGTCGTCGAGGTGAGCGTTCCCGAGATAGGCAGCTTAAAAAATTCTGTGCAAGACAGATAGTTGGTACTAGATTTTGACGCGGACCTGGACTTTCGTGCCTTCAGGCAGATCTCCGTCGAGCAATTGAATTTTTCCGTCGCGAACGAGCCCATCGAATTCTCTGCGTGGAGAAGTTGACGGGGCCGCCTTTCGAGTAGTGGGGTCCTTTATTTTTTCCGCCCGCCCCATCCCCTTATCCATGGCGGCATTTGCGAGATCGTCAGCTTCCTGGTTGTGTCCTCTCAAAACATGGCCAATGGAGAACCAGTTGAGTTGGGCAATCAGTTCTTTTGCGCGTGCGTGAAGGTCCTGCAAGGCAAGATTCTTAACTTTGTAAATCCCTTTGATCTGCCGGACGAGCAATTCTGAATCGCTGATCACTTTCAAAGCTTTTTGGCCATTGTCCACTGCGTATTCCAGGGCTGCAATCAGGCCCTGATATTCAGCGACGTTGTTGGTCTGATGTCCGAGATACTGGCTGAGTGCAGCGACTTTTTTACCCGATTGGTCCTGGATAACAACTCCATAACCGGCCGGCCCAGGATTTCCACGGGCACCTCCGTCGCTGTACGCGATCAAATATCTTTCGGGTGCGTCCGGGGTGAATGATCTGGTCATTGGCATTAAGCGCATGGCAAAAAGTTTAGCATTCATTCTGGTGACGTTAGGTAGGCGATAGAGGTCTAGCGTCCGGCCGCCAAACGCGTAGCCAGTCGTGGGGGCAAATTTGCTGCGAGGATGCGGTCCTGCGAACTTTTGAGAGCATAAGGCACTCGACAAAAAGTGATGATTCGCGAAGCGGAATCGTACAGGGCGAATGCGGCGCGCCAATCACCGTCCCGAGGCTGGCCGACTGAACCAGGATTCACCATATAACGCGACCCGGGTTCGAGGGGGAAGGCGTAAGTTTCGCTTTGACCGGCCGTTTTGTAGGACGGGTAAATGTCCTCGCCGCCGGCGGAGTGGTTGATTGCAAAAACTCCTTGCAAATGAGTGTGCCCGAAAAAGGTTAGCGACACTGACGAAGCGCGCACGGAGGTAAAAGCTTCCTTTACGCTGACGACATATTCGTCTTCATCCAGAGGAGATCCATGCACGAACTGTACGTCGTCCAATCCTTCGATTTGAATTGGACCGTGCGGTAATGAACGCAGCCATTCGATCTTTTCCGCCGATAGTTGTTCGCGGGTCCACAGGGCGGCGATGGCAGCGATCTGGTTAAAGTCTTTCAAGTCGGTCAATCCGCTGACTGCCCGATCGTGATTTCCGCGAACAAATGTGTGGCCCAATTCGCGCGAGCGGTCCACGACCTCATTCGGACTCGCACCATAGCCAACCACATCGCCTAAATTCATTACGAAATCATGCCCCGGTGCGGCTGCAATGCAAGCCTCGAGAGCCTCAATGTTTCCGTGGATATCGCTTAAAAGAAGTAGCCGCAAGGGTTCACCGCAAACTCGCGATTATAGCCTGAGAGAGAGATCATGCGCAGAAAGCTCGCCGTCAGTTCGGGATCGTCGGGCCAGGAGGGTTGAGCACCGGGCATCGCGCCAGATGGCCGCCCGAACTTTCAACCAGCGGCGGGCGCTCACGGCGGCATTGCTCGATCCGATATTCGCATCGAGGTTCGAAAGGGCATCCGGGAGGAAGGAGATGTAAAGGCGGCACGGTCCCTTCGATCGTTTGCAATGCACGCGAACGATCGCTTCTCAACGTTGGCACCGCCTGAAGTAGTCCGCGGGTATAAGGATGTCCCGGTGCGCTGAAGATGTCGCGCTTGGATCCTAGCTCCACCAGATTGCCGGCATACATTACGGCGACCCGGTCGGCAACTTGAGACACGACTGCGAGATCGTGAGAGATAAAGAGCATTGTGAGTCCGAATTTTGCCCGCAGATCTGCCAGCAGTTTCAAAATCTGTGCCTGGATGGTCACGTCGAGCGCCGTGGTGGGTTCATCCGCTACCAGCAACTGTGGCCGATTTACGATGGCCATCGCAATCATGATTCTTTGTCGCATTCCTCCCGAAAGCTGATGAGGATAATCTCGTGCACGGCGCGCTGCATCCGCGATAGCCACGTCGTTCATCGCCGCTACCGCCCGGTCCCATGCGTCTCTTTGCGATATGTTTTCGTGCGCGGAGACGGCTTCCGCGATCTGATCGCCAACGCTCATTACAGGATTGAGGGCGGTCATCGGCTCCTGAAAAATCATGGCGATCCGGGTTCCACGCAGTTTTCGGATTTCGGCGTCGGTCAGTTTAAGCAGATCGCGGCTTGACGCCATCCCTTCGGAAAGCGATATTTCTCCGGACAGTCGAGCTTGCGGCGGCAACAACCGCATCAGCGCCAAGGAAGTGACCGATTTTCCGGAGCCGGATTCGCCCACCAAGCCAAGAACTTCCCCAGCAGAAATAGCGAAGCTGAAATCCCGTACCGCCGTTACGGTCTGAGACGTAGGCCTGCCCCCATCTCGGCTGGCGGGGAATTCGACAGTCAGATGGCGGACATCGAGAAGAGGCGTCACACAACCTATGGTAGCAGCGAACAAATTGCGGCGGCTGTGCGCGAAACTCATTCTTCAATACTGGGCGTAAACTGCGGAGCTTTGCTGCTTTTCCACAGGGCCAGTTTGGGCATGGATACCCCTAATGTAGTAAAACAAACCGCAAAACACCCCTTAGCAACACGTTGTAGTTTTCAGAGTGCACCAAAAACAGTCACCTCCTTGTGGACAAGCTGCACTCGATTGAATTCATTGGAGATACATCTCCACATTTTTTGTTGACTCTTATTCCAGAAGGCGTACAACCAGATCGTTCTTTGACACGTACTGAGTTTTCGCAATCGTTGCGGTGCCGGAGTCGAAGCGAGGCACCCGGTAACGTCGCAAGATGAAGCTGGGAAATTTGCTCGAATCTATGTGCCGCCGGTTGAGGCAAACTTCGAACAGTCAAAGGCAGAATGGATCCCGAGGCGTGGGGACTGGTTTATCCGCTGGCGGTTGGCCCGGAGCCTAAGCAAGGTCGTTTTTGCCGAATCCGAAAGGAATTGGCGGAAATAGGCAGGCGAGGGTTAAAGCGAGCTGCTAGACGCGACGAATAGGTCAACACTGCCTCGGGATTCTCGTTTGCGAGGGTCGCTTCCGCTACAGTCATGGGATCTTTCCTTTGCAACGGCCCGTGGGAAGGTTCCGAGTGCCCTCCCCCAAAAAGGATTCTCATCTTCCCCGGGCAATTTCTGAGCTGGGTTCCAGCGAAAACCAAAGTTAGCTTCCTGTCACGTTTCGTGACATATCCTGCTTAGCTGTTAGCTACAGGAATACCCTCGTACCACCCTTGCGTTCTCGACTGCAACTAAGTGTTCGAGAATGATTTACCGCTTATGTCGAATCTGGCACCCGTTCGAACTCTTTCGCTGATGATTTCCGTTGTGAGCGCGACGGTTATGCCGGGGCGCAAGGTATTTCGCATATGAGCAAGAACCAGGTCCTCTCGTTGAGCGCTGAAGCAGAGCTCCTAGCCCAGAGGGAAGCGATCTTACGGAAGGCTGGATACGCTGTCCTATCTAGTACAAGCGAAATGGAGATTCGCTTTGAAATACAAATGGGACAATGCGGCGTACTGATGCTTTGCTATACCGTCCATCAATCCATACACAGCGATTTGGCTGGGATTTTCGGATTGAACTGCCCGAGAAGTGCAATCGTATTCGTGATGCATCCTGAAATGAAAAAAGAAAGCCGCCACGCTCACGTCAATATCCTGGACTCGGACCTTCCGCATAAGCTGCATTTGATCAAGAACGCGCAGAACAGACACCATAAAAGCGCCTAATTAGCATAAATTAATCGTTTTTGGGTGAGACGCAACAGGAAGTAGAACTCCGAAGCGATTAGACTGAATTCACTATGGGCGGAGTTCGTGCGTCGGTTCCGGTGGAAAGTTCGACCAGCAATTCCAAGTTGCTGACGCTGGTCACCATTGTCGTGGCCATTGGCGGCGTCTACCTTGGGCGAGCCATCCTTATGCCGCTGGCTCTGGCGGTGGTTTTTGCCTTCCTGTTGACTCCGATTGTTATCCAGCTCGAAAAATGGCATTTCAAACGAGTGCCCGCCGTTTTTATCGTATTGATAGTTTGCCTGCTTGGCATTGGAGCTGGGGGTTGGAACATCACTGGGCAGGTAACAGACGTCCTCACACAGCTTCCCGCCTACCGGTCGAACATCCGCAGCAAAATCCACTCCGTGCAAGCACGGAAAGGCAATTTCACCAGAGCCACCGACACGGTGACTCAACTCAGCAATGACTTAACAGCCGCGTCTCAAAATGCCGCCAGCAAAGAAAGCGGTAGGAAGAGCCAGTCTCAGCCTATCCCTGTGCAGGTCGCGCAGCCACCAAGTTCGACGCCGCAGTATTTTCGCTCGATGCTTGGTCCGCTCGCGGGCGTGTTGGAAGTCCTCGGAATGGTGGTCGTATTCACACTCTTCATGCTCATTAAGCGCGAAGACCTGCGTAATCGCGTGATTCGACTAGCGGGGCGCGGTCACCTCAACACGGTCACCGAGGCCATGGACGATGCTGCCCAGCGTCTAAGCCGATATTTATTTCTGCAGTTTGTTGTGAATGCCAGTTACGGGCTGATATTTGGGGTCGGCCTCTATCTCATCGGAGTTCCCCACGCCGTGTTGTGGGGAGTCTTGAGCGGGCTGCTGCGGTTCATCCCTTACATTGGAACTCCCATTGGTGCATTGCTTCCAATGGCTATGGCGCTGGCCGTCTCTCCCGGCTGGACCCAGGTTGTTGTTACATTTGCATTTTTTCTCGTGTTGGAGTTGACCGTTGCCAATATCGTCGAGCCCTGGCTCTACGGGGCCCATACCGGCGTTTCCTCTTTGGCGATTTTGGTCGCGGCCATATTCTGGGCGACAATCTGGGGTCCGGTTGGACTTATCCTTTCCACTCCGCTGACAATGTGTTTGATTTTGATTGGGCGTTACGTACCTCATCTGAATTTTCTAGAAGTGCTGTTGGGGGATGAACCTGTACTTGCACCCGAAGCCCATTTTTACCAGCGGTTGCTGGCTTTGGATCAACGCGAGGTCCGCAAAATCGCGGACACTTTCCTCGCGGAGAAACCGCTAGGCACTTTCTACGATAGCGTCGTGATTCCCGCTCTCAGCCTCGCAGAGCAGGACCGTCACATGGAAGCTCTCGATCCCGGACGGGTGAAGTTCATTATCCAAAGCACGAAAGATCTAGTTGAGGAGCTGGGAGAACGCCCAGCAGACAAGGGCTTCTCTGGTGAAGAAGAGTTGCCCATTGACGGAATGAGTGTTCTGCGCTCCTCGGAACTAAACATTCTATGCATCCCGACCAGGGATGAAGCCGATGAGGTAGTTGCGACCATGCTTGGGCAATTGCTCACGCGAGCCGGACATCGTGCCCGTTCGATTGCAATCGGCACGGTCCCGGAAATGTTGCAGAACGTTTCGCCCGAGGATCGAATTGTTTGTTTGTCGGCGCTGCCTCCCTTCGCTGTCGGGCAGGCACGCTCTTTGTGCAGGCAGTTGCGGGAGCTTCGACCCGACCTGATTATCGTTGTGGGTTTATGGAATTTCGAGTTCGGAGTTGCAAAGGCGCAAGAGCGTGTCGGGATGGGATGCTCTGATATGGTCAGCACAACGTTGGCGCAAGCCGTCGCCCTCACCAACCAAGTAACTCAGAGCAAAGGGGCTGGTGCGGATTCGATCAGAGCGAAAGCAGAGAACGGAAACTCCTCTGACGCCGACGAGCGAGACAAATCCGAACAAAAAGTCGGAGCCTAAGTCGCAAAGGAACTGCGGTCGGAGCGTACCCCGGCCTGTGCGTGACTCTTTACACCGACGACCGCATATTGCTCGAGGTCCCTCCTGCTGCCGGAATGTAACTTTTCAAGGTGTAATCCATCACCATGCGGTTGGCGTTGAAACGCCATCCTAAAGTTCTGATGGTGCGTTTCATGCGTTTGATCCAGCCCCGGGGTAAGCCATCGCGGTCGCGTTGATAGAAGAGTGGAATGACTTCTTCCCGCAGCACGCGGTACAGGTCATCTCCATCTCGAGTGTCATGGACATCCATATTGGAATGAGTTCGGCCGTTCCCGATCGCGAAGCCGTTCAGTCCGTCGTAAGCTTCTGCCCACCATCCATCGAGCACAGAGAGATTCAATCCCCCATTCAAGACCACCTTTTGTCCGCTGGTACCGGATGCTTCAAGCGGACGGCGAGGATTGTTCAACCAAACATCCACACCTTGAACGAAATGGCGGCCAACATTCATGTCGTAATCTTCGACGAAGACAAACTTATTTTCGAACTGAGGGTCGCGCATCAGCTCCGCGACTTGCTGTAGCACTTTCTTGCCAGGTTCGTCGCGAGGATGGGCTTTCCCAGCAAAGATGAATTGCACAGGGCGATTCGGATCGTTGACCATGGACGCCAGTCTTTCGATGTCCGCCAAAATCAGATTGGCGCGCTTGTACGTGGCAAAACGGCGCGCGAATCCGATAGTCAGAGCGTCCGGACTGAGAACTCGCGAAAGTTTTTGCAGCGTTTCCGGAGACTCGCCCCGGTGTTTCGCCTGATCAATGCATCGTTGCCGCACAAATTCCAGCAGCCGCGATTTCAAACTCAGGTGCGTCTCCCATAATTCTCCGTCGTCCACTGACTCGATGCCTTCCCAGATTTGCGGCTCGCTGCTGCGCTCGTGCCAGCCTGTCCCGAGGTGACGATCGTAAAGCCTGAACATCTGCGGAGCCAGCCATGAAGGCACGTGCACTCCGTTGGTGATGTGTCCGATGGGAACTGCATCCTCAGTTCTACCGGGGTAAAGGCCCTTCCACATGGCGCGCGAAACCTCTCCATGCAGCGCGGAGACTGCGTTAACCCGCCGCGAAAATTTCAGACCCACGACGGTCATGCAAAAATCTTCTTTCGGGTCTTTTGATTCCTGCCCAAGTGCCATCAACCGCTCTGGAGGAATGCCCAGGCCATCACGCAACGGTCCGAGATGCTCTTCGATCAGCGCGGCATCGAAACGATCGTGCCCTGCTGGAACCGGCGTGTGGGTGGTAAATACAACTTCGCGGGATACGCGCAGCATAGCTTCATCAAAGCCGAGACCTTCATCCTCCATGCGACTCCGCATGGCCTCTAAAACCGCAAATCCGCTGTGTCCTTCGTTCAAATGAAGGACGCCCGGGGTAATGCCCAATGCCTTCAGCGCGCGAAATCCTCCAATGCCGAGTAAGAGTTCCTGGCGAATACGGGTGCGTCCATCGCCGCCATAAAGTCGCGATGTCAGTTCCCGGTCTTGGGCACTGTTTCCCTCCACATTCGAATCCAGCAGTAAGAGCGAGCAACGTCCCACTTCCATGCGCCAAACTTTCGCGCGAATGGGACCGCTGCGAGTTTCGATTTGAACTAGCACAGCTTCGCCG
>JALYIM010000014.1 GCA_030775785.1 Acidobacteriota bacterium | reverse complement strand
ATTCACGACCGTGGAAGCGCTGTAGGAAGTATTTTCAGTGCGAACACCGCTGACACGTCCATCCGCGAGCAGAATTTCAACGACCGTTGTGCCTGAGGAAATGTCAACTTTCCGGTGTTTTGCGGTCTGGAGCGCGGCGCTTACCAGTTGACGCGGATCCACGCTGCGTTCACTCAGATAGTGCGCGGTGCCGACGGCTTCCGGCAAAGATGGCTCGAGATCGCGAAGGTTCGCAGGTGAAATTATTTCCGCTTCAGCATCAACTCCGTGCGTGGAAGAAAAATCCAGCGATCCTTGAGTGCGCAGATCAACGTGAATTCCGGACTCGTCCTGTAGTTCGTGAACGAATTCTGGATACATTTCGGCGCTGGCACGCGCTAAATCTCGCAGTGGTGATAGATTCTCGAATGCTTCACTGGCCAGCATACCGGCCGCCGCTCGGGAAGCTTCGTGTCCGGGTTCTCCGCGTTCGATGATTAAGACCCGCAAGCCGCTCGTTTTCAGCGCGATTGATAACGACAATCCGATGATGCCGCCGCCAACAATAATAACGTCCCAGGATTTCATTGAGGGTTTAGAGCTTGCTGAGGAAGTCTACGATTTCGGGTTGAGACCAATCCACGGGGCCGATGAACTTGCGGCGTACGATCCCATTCCGATCAATGATGTAAGTCTCCGGAAACTTTACAGTCCCATAAAGCGTGTTGCTGTGGTGGGCGGCGTCCCGCACGGTGAGCAGGTCCACTCTGTAGTTTTTCAAAAAGTTGCGGTATGCGGTTTCATCGTCATCAATGCTCACTGCTAGCACTTTGACTCCGTTGGTGTGCAACCGGCGCTGCATGGCGACGAGCGACGGCATTTCTTCGATGCAGGGCGGGCACCACGTCGCCCAAAAGTTCAGCACGACTACGTTTCCGCGCAATTGACTCAACTCGATTTTCCGATCTGAGTCTTGCACGGAAAAATCGGGGGCCGTCTGACCAACCCAGGTCGGATGCGGCGTACTGTAGCAACCAAACAGCGACATCGTCAGAAGTACGATCAGAGCAGAGGCGCATCTCACGCAGCTATAATAACCAATTCGACATATGCTCGTTCATCCACCAGCAGCGAGGGACGGAGAATCGGCTGCATCAGTCACGCCGACTGTATCTGTGATCGTACCCGCGAGAGATGAAGAAGCGAGTCTTCGAGCGTGTCTTGAATCTCTCGTCGCGCAAGCTGGAGTAAATTTCGAAGTCATTGTTGTGGATGACGGTTCAACCGACCGGAGCTCCTCGATTGCACAATCATTTGCCGGAGTCCAGATAATCTCTCCGCCGCCCTTAACTCCAGGATGGAGTGGCAAGAATAACGCCGTATTTGCAGGGGCCAAGGTTGCCGAGGGAGAGTGGTTACTCTTCACCGATGCTGACACCGTACATTTGCCGGGATCACTGGCGCGAGCCGTTCAAGAGGCAAAGAACCATGGAGCGTCGCTACTCTCTTATTCGCCCGCACAAGATCTCCGCAGCTTTTGGGAAAAGGCGGTGATGCCGGTGATTTTTGCGGAACTTGCTGCAAAATTTCATCCGGCTGATGTGAGCGATCCCGCTTCTTCACAAGCAGCCGCCAATGGGCAGTATCTATTGATTACGCGAAGCGCCTACAACGCAATCGGAGGTCACGAAGCCATCGCGTCTAGCTTGCTTGAGGATGTCGAACTGGCGCATGCGGTGAAGTCTTCGGGGCGTAAAATATTTTTTCGCTACGGCGGAGACGCAGTCCGCACCCGCATGTACCGCAGTTTCGACCAGCTTCGCGAAGGTTGGACGAAGAACCTAGCGTTATTATTTCCCGTCCGGCTGGCGATCATGCGTCTCGCGGAATTTCTGTTGATTACAGGTAACTTGCTGGCTGGCTTTTATTTTTTGTTTAAGGGCGATCGAATTTCAATCTACGTTGTTGCTAGTCTATTTGTCGGTCTCTACCTGAATTTGTTGCGCAGAGTTTCGAAGGCGCATTTTGGCTGGAAATCAGGAACGCTTGCATTGCTCGGACTACCAGTATTTTCCTACTTACTATTGCGATCCAGAGGCTCTCATCGCAGAGGCAGCGTAAGCTGGAAGGGAAGAGCATACGGCACGCCCGCATCGGGACGTCCCCGTCATAATCCGAAACAAGGAAGGCACATTGGTCTATCTCACCCGCAAAGCTGAGTTCGCTGCCTCGCATTATTACCACAATCCGAATTTCACTCCGGAAGAGAACCAGCGCATATTCGGTAAATGCAATAACCCGAACGGCCACGGACACAATTACACATTGGAAGTCACGGTGAAGGGCGAGGTTGATCCGCGCTCGGGGTTCGTCGTAGATCTGAAGCATCTCAAGGAAATTCTGAACCGCGAAGTGATGGACGTCATGGACCATCGTTTCCTAAATAAAGAAGTCCCGGAATTTAAAAACCGAATCCCGACGACTGAAAACCTTGCCATCGCAATTTGGCAGCGCCTCGCGCCCTCGTTTACCGCTGCGCGGCTCCATCGCGTACGCGTTTACGAGACCCAGGACCTCTTTGTAGATTTCTATGGAGAAGAGTAAAGCAGAATGAAAGCCCACATGACACGCCGATATATGTTCTCTGCCTCACATCGTTTGCACACAGACTCGATGTCGCCGGAGGAAAATCTTGCGGTCTATGGCAAATGCAATAATCCACATGGTCACGGGCATAACTATGCACTCGAAGTGACGGTTAGCGGACAGGTCAGCAAGAGCACCGGGCTGGTCTGCAATCTGATGGATTTGGATGGGTTCGTGAACCGGGAAATTACCGAGCGTTTTGACCTTCAAAACCTGAATACCTTGCCCGAGTTTGCGGTTATGGTGCCCAGCACTGAAAATCTATGCATTGTGATTGAGGATATTTTGCGGCGTGGCTTCACCTATGCTCATCTAGATAAGGTGCGGATCGAAGAGACGATGATGAATTCTTTCGAATACGCGGGGCATCGCGAAGTTCTAAAGTGAATGCGTAATCATTCTGACCATGAAAAAAGATTCTCATCACGAAGTAATTGACGCGCCGACGCTGACCAGCGCCAGCCTTGAAGAATTAGTGCGGGAGATGATCGTGCGCCTGGGCGAGGATCCGGCTCGCGAAGGCCTCGTACGTACGCCGAGCCGTGTTCAGAGTGCCTGGGAATTCCTCACTCGCGGATATAAAGAAGATCCGGAAGCAATGCTGAAAAATGCTCTTTTCAGCGTGAATTACGATGAGATGGTCATCGTCAAGGACGTCGAGATGTTCAGTCTATGCGAGCATCACATGCTGCCATTCTTCGGAAAAGTGCATGTCGCTTATATTCCGAACGGCAAGGTCATCGGACTGAGCAAGATTCCACGATTGATAGAGATATTTTCGCGCCGACTGCAAATTCAGGAGCGCCTCACCACGCAGATTGCGGAGACAATCCAAAACGTGATCGAGCCTCAGGGCGTCGGTGTGGTAATCGAAGCGCGTCACCTCTGTATGATGATGCGCGGGGTGGAGAAGCAGCACTCGGCGACAGTGACCTCGTCCATGCTCGGATGCTTCCGCGAAGAACATGAGACGCGCACAGAATTCCTCTCGCTGATTCGAAATCGCAGCAACGGGATTTAGTTCACAATCCTGCGCTTTCAGCCTAAAAAGCGTCAATACCCGTAATGCTCTGTCCGATGATTAAAGTATGGATGTCGTGCGTCCCTTCATAGGTCTTCACTGATTCCAAATTCGCCATGTGGCGGAAGATGGGATATTCGTCCGCGACTCCGTTTGCACCCAGAATATCCCTCGCCATGCGGGCACATTCCAGCGCCATCCAAACATTATTCCTTTTTGCCATGGAGATATGCTGGGGCCTAACCTTATCGGCATCTTTAAGGCGTCCCACTTGCAGCACCAAAAGTTGCGCCTTGGTAATTTCTGAAATCATCCAGGCCAATTTTTCCTGCACTAACTGACGCGATGCAATAGGTTCGTTGTGAAACTGCTTCCGGAAGAGTGAGTATTGCAGTGCACAGTCGTAACACGCCATGGCGGCGCCAACTGCGCCCCATGCAATTCCATAGCGCGCCTGGTTCAAACACATTAGCGGAGACTTTAGTCCACCGGTTTTTGGCAATAGGTTCGCCTGCGGAATATGAACGTCCTGCATCGAGAGACTGGATGTCACCGAAGCTCGAAGCGACCATTTGCCATGAATATCCTCTGCGCGGAATCCGGGACGATCGGTTTCAACGATGAATCCACGAATCGCGTTGTCTTCCGCTTCGACCTTGGCCCAGATGATGGCGACGTCCGCGATCGAACCAGAGGTGATCCACATCTTCTCGCCATTCAAAACGTATTCGTTGCCTACTTTTTTGGCGCGAGTACGCATGCCGCTGGGATTCGATCCGAAATCGGGTTCCGTCAGGCCGAAGCATCCGATCTTTTCCCCCTTGTGCATGGCGGGCAACCATTTATCTTTCTGTTCATCGGTTCCAAAGGCGTAGATGGGATACATCGCTAGAGAAGAATGCACACTGACGAAGGACCGAAGTCCCGAATCGCCGCGCTCCAGTTCCTGCATTACGATCCCATATTCCACGTTTGACATACCCGCGCATCCGTAACCTTTGATGGTGGCGCCGTAAAATCCAAGCTCGGCCATGGGCGTGACCAGTTCGCGAGGGAAGCGCGCCGCGCGATTGCATTCCTCAATAATGGGAATCAGATTGTCTTCGATGAATTTTCTAGAAGTGTCACGCACCAGCCGCTCATCATCACTAAGCAAACCGTCAAACTCGATGAAGTCAACTCCGCGAAACTTTAAGGCCATAAAGAAAACTCTTTCTGCCGCCGACTTACTGAACAGACGGACGAGGTGATGCCAAACTCTCCACGCTAACAAAGCTATGTAATCCGGTCAAACGACAGTGGATAGTAAAGTCCCGCAAGTAATCCCATGAACACAGGGACGGACGAACCGATGCGAGGTTACTAAGAGTTGTCAAAAGCTTGCTAACGGCTTCACGGATCGCCACTCTGCATCTAAGCTAGTCAAGGATTCGTACCAAGCTTATGCGTTTTGTAACGGATAGAAATGAGTCCCAGTTGAAGGTGGTCTTGGCCTTGGCGGCCTGCCTAATTCTGGGGTCGGTTGCGCACTCCGGTGAGATTCAGCCGTTGCCAAGTCAGCAATCCTTGGAACAAGGTTTCAAGTTTCTCTACAATCTCGATTTCGGGCACGCGCATACTATTTTTCTTTCGCAGGAAAAAGATCATCCAGACGATCCGGTTGCGCCAGCATGCGTGGCGGCGGGACTGCTGTTCTCCGAATTTCATCGGTTGGGGATTCTGGAGTCGCAATTTTTTGCTGATGACCACGCCTTTTTGTCACGCAAAAAGATTGACCCTGATCCGGTTGTGCGAGATGGGTTTAATCAGGCTGTAGGCCGGGCCGAAGCCAAGGCGCGTGCCAGACTTGCCAAAAACTCTAAAGATAAAGACGCTTTGTTCGCGCTCACTTTGTGCTCCGGCTTGCAAGGGGACTACGCTGCTCTCATAGACAAACGCAATCTGCTCTCGCTACATTTCGCCAAGCAGGCTACCGGATGGGCGGAACAGTTGTTGGCCGTTGATCCCAATTGTTCCGATGCTCACGTCGCGACCGGCTTCAGCAAATACATTATCGGAAGTATGTCGGCGCCCGTGCGCTGGTTGGTGAGGATGGGCGGGATATCGGGCGATAAAAAGGTTGGAATTTCGGAATTACAAATAACCGCCCAGACCGGTCACTACCTGGCTCCATTTGCGCGAATTCTGCTTGCCATTGCGTATGTTCGGGAAAAAGATAATTCGCATGCGCGCGAACTGCTTGCGTCGCTTCGAGATCAGTTTCCCGCCAACCCGCTATTCGCATACGAAATCGCCCATCTGGACTCTCTGCACTAGATGCTCGCTTCCGCCGAAAACTATTTACCAGCGGATATAGTCCCGTTTCGTCCTGCGATTCATAAGATATTCACCGCGTTGTAACCTTCCTGTAACACAGCAAAAGTAAAAAGGGTGTACTGAAAATAAAGGAGAAACTATATTGATTCGCCGAATCGCGCTCTTGTGTCTATTGCTCGCCCTGCCGGCTTTTGGGCAGACTACGTTGAATGGCGCCGGGGCCACTTTCCCGTATCCCATGTATTCGAAGTGGTTTAGCGAGTATCACAAAGCCCATTCCGACATTGAAATCAATTACCAGTCCATTGGCAGCGGCGGCGGTATCCGCCAGGTTCTAGCCCAGACAGTTGATTTTGGAGCCAGCGATGGTCCGATGAGCGATGAGCAACTTTCGCAAGCAAAGACAAAAATTCTCCACATTCCGACTGTCCTTGGCGCTGTAGTCCCCGCATACAACGTGTCCGGCATCAGCGGCGAGGTTCATTTTTCACCCAGCGTAATTGCCGACATATGCCTCGGCAAAATTACCAACTGGAACGACAAGGCAATCGCCAAGGACAATCCCGAAGTTAAATTTCCCGATCGCTCGATCATCCTTATCCATCGTTCCGATGGCAGCGGCACCAACTACATCTTCACCGACTATCTCTCAAAGGTGAGTGCGGATTGGAAAAACCAAGTGGGAAAAGGTACCTCGGTCAAATGGCCGGTCGGCCTCGGTGGCAAAGGTAATGAGGGCGTTGCCGGAATGGTCCGGCAAATGGACGGATCGTTTGGCTATGTGGAACTCATTTATGCCATCCAGAACCACATCACTTACGGCTCGGTAAAGAATTCGTCCGGCGCTTGGGTGAAAGCCTCGCTGCAGGGAGCGACAGCCGCTGCCGCGTCGGTCAAAACCATGCCCGCGGACTTCCGTGTTTCGATTACGGATGCGCCAGGCAAAGAGGCCTATCCAATCTCAAGCTTCACTTGGTTCCTAATTCCAGTCCAGTCGAAAGATCCCAAAAAGGGAAAGATACTGCAAGACTTCCTGACCTGGATGTTGGACGAAGGCAAACAAATGACTGAACCGTTGGCATACGCCCCGTTGCCGGACAGTGTGGCCACCAAGGTCCGGGAAACCATCAAACAGATTCACTAAAAAAAGTGCCGTAAATATGAGTATGTCTAGTATAGTAGTGGACTTTATAGGGATTACGATTGCCAACTCCAGCAAGGCAGCAATTTCAAAGGAGAAAAGATGAAGTCTGTTTTTAGATGGTGCGTAGTTCCAGTGCTAGCCGCGTCCAGTTTGCTGGCGCAAACCTCGGGGACCACGGCGCCTAAGAAAAGAACGAGACGAGTCGCGCCGGCCGTTACCGCGCAGGATGTGCAGTCGCTACGCGATGCGATCGCAGCCCAGCAACAGCAGATCGAACAATTAAGGCAAGAGCTGCAGCAGAGAGATCAAGCGCAGCAGCAGACGCAACAACAGGCGCAGCAAGCTCAACAGCAACTACAGCAAACCCAGACGGCAGTGGCTGATGCTCAGCAGAAAGCCAATGACGCCGCCGCTCTGGCTAACCAGCAGAAGGATGACGTCACTCGCCTCAACAGCGACATGACCGACGTCAGGACGACGCTCACCAACACTGCCGTCGGCACGTTGGATGAACAGAAGAGAATGGGAGCATTAGAGGCGCTGGTCGGCCGCTTCCGCTTCAACGGCGACGTTCGAGTCAGAGGTGAAAGCTTCTTTCAGCAGCGTGTTCAAGATCGCAATCGGGCGCGAATCCGGGTGCGATTCGGTTTTGATGGCAAGTTAAACGATGATTTCGTTGCCGGGATAGCGTTGGCCACTGGCGCGATCGGAGATCCCACCACTTCAAACGAAACGTTCACCAACTTTTTTGATCGTAAGACGATCGCCTTGGACCGCGGCTGGATCACCTACAACCCCGTCGCCCACAAGTGGCTTTCCCTGACCGGTGGAAAGTTCGCTTATCAGTGGCAGCGCACATCTGTCACCGGCGATCCAGATCTCAATCCCGAAGGTTTCAACGAAAAATTCTCATTTGATCTTCATGGCCCGGTGCTGAAGAACTTCACTGTGCAAGGCATCGAATTGCTCTATAACGAAAGCGGGGGAGGCCAGGATTCCTACGCTCTCGGGGGACAAGCTTCGGCGAAATTCCAGTTCGGCCCGTGGACGGCAACTCCATCGTTCTTGACGTTGAAGTTCAATCGTCCTGACGCTATCCTTCAGGCAAGCGCTTTCGCCGTGGGTGCTACCACAACCGGTGCTCCTGCTATTCCGACCACCGTGCCACCTACTCCTGGCGTTGGACCGTTCCCGGTGCCGAGTGAAGGCCCAGGCTGCGCAAAAGCTCTGGGATCCACCGCCTTCGCACCATGCGTTTTCGCCCCTAATGGCATGACCAATGCGACATATCTCGACGCGAGGGGCAATTCGCACTTCTACTCGGGATACAACTACGCGGACTTCATCCTCAACAACCAGATCAAGACCGGAATGGCACGACTGCCGATTAACCTTTTGCTCGAGTTTGAAGAAAACCTGGATGCCGAAAATCATCCCCTGGATTCGAAGGGAAACATCATGCTCGGTCTGGGAAAGCAGAACAAGGAATATGGCGCTGACTTCAGCATCGGGCAGACCAAGAATAAGAATGACATTCAGGTCGGATATGCCTGGTTGCGCCAGGAACAGGACTCTGTGCTTGCCTCATTTGCGGAAAGCGATCAGAGAGCGCCGACGAACATTCTGCAACACCGCATCTACGGGTTGTGGAAGGTTCGGAATAACACAGTGGCTAGCTACACCTTGTGGATTGGCCACACTCTCAACACCAACCTGGAAAACGCGACTCGGGCAGCTGGGGTAGCGGTCGGCGGGACAGAACCAAACCTCCGCCGTCACCAGTTTGATTTGATCTACACGTTCTAAATGTGTGCGATTAGAAGGCGCCGGTTTATGCCGGCGCCTTTGTTTTTTCGCCTGCACTCGCCTGTATACTCTATTTCTACCAACCGAACTTCTCCCACCAACTGCTTTATACTGGATGGTGTATGCGACGATATTTAACGGCTTCATTTCTTGTTTTCCTATTCTTTTCATCACTATTTGCTGCTCACAAACCCGAGCAATATCAAACCGGGAAGATCGTGGAGGTGCAACAGAAGACCAACAGCGAAGTGCTGTACTATCTGGTGAATACTCCGGTCACCCGCGATACTCCTTATTTCGAAGTATCAATTCAGGTTAAGGATTTTCTTTACCGCGCGCAGTACACCCCGCGGCACTCTGCTGATGGCTTGCCAGAAGATTGGAAGCCAGAAGCTGAGGTACAAGTGAGACTGAACAAGCACGAGTTGTTTGTGAAGAGGCCCGAAGGCGGAGAGATTCAGTTCGCTATCGAAAAGCGGTCTCCGGCGATCGTTGCAAGTGCGCCTAATAGTTCGACGAACTAACATCCAACCGCTGTAGTCGCGAACCCCAGATCTGGAATCATGAGTCGCATTTCACTCGATAATCCGGCGTATTACATTAACCGCGAGACTTCCTGGTTAAGCTTTGACGCTCGCGTGCTGGAGGAGGCGTCGGACGTAAACAATCCCTTACTTGAGCGGCTGAAGTTTCTTTCCATTAGCGCCAGTAATCTGGATGAGTTCTTCGAGGTAAGAGTTTCCGCTCTTGTGCAACAACTGGAAGACGGAAACACCGAAGCAGGCCCCGATGGACTCAGTTTGCAGGATGAGCGCGCCCTGATCTCGCGAGAAATTCACGAACTGGTACGCGATCAATACCGATGCTGGAATGATAGGCTGCGTCCCCTGCTCGAGGAAAATGGCATCCGCGTCCTCAAAGTTGACGAACTGGATGAAGGCGCGAAAGAATTCGTTGACGAATATTGTGAGCGTGAGCTGGATTTACTGCTCACGCCTGTGACCATTGATCCCGCCCACCCTTTTCCGCGAGTGATCAATAAAGCGTTGTGTGTGGCGTTTCTGTTGCGCCGTCGGCGCCGCTCCGCTTTAACCTATACCGGAGTGGTTACGGTCCCCCGGGCATTACCGCGGCTTATTCGACTGCCGCCGACTGGCACCACCGACTTTATTTTTCTCGCCGACCTAGTTGCCTATCATGCCGCCCGCATGTATCACGGGTACGACATAGTTTCCTCCGCTGCTTTTCGGGTCACTCGTAACAGCAACCTGTATGTCGCCGAGGAAGAATCGCGCAGCCTGCTCGAATCCGTGCGTACAGAATTACATAACCGCCGCAAAGGCGACGCAGTGCGCCTGGAGATCGAGTCCGAAGCGGACCCCGAAATTATCGAGCGTCTTCGGACTAACTTCGAGTTAGAACCGTGGCAGGTCTTTTCCGTGGACGGGCCTGTGAATCTCTCACGCCTCTTTAATATTTATGAACAGACCGACAGGCCTGACCTGAAGTTCAAACCCTTCACCCCGCGCGATCTTCGGCTGACCGCCAAATCGCAAGATCTATTCGAAGAGCTACGGTCGCATGACGTCTTGCTGCACCATCCATTCGATTCCTACGACGCCGTGGTGTCTTTCATTGAATCGGCCGCATCCGATCCGCAGGTGCTTTCAATTAAGCAGACTTTGTACCGCACCAATGAGCACTCTTTAATTGTTCCGGCGCTGATCGCGGCGGCGCAAAAGAAAGAAGTGACAGCGGTTGTGGAATTGAAAGCACGCTTTGACGAAGCCTCAAACATCCGCTGGGCGCGCGATCTCGAGGACGCCGGAGTGCAGGTGTTTCATGGACTGGTAGGCCTGAAAACTCACTGCAAATTGTCATTGCTGGTGCGCCGCGATCCTGATGGCGTTGCCCGCAGCTACGCCCATCTGGGCACGGGGAATTACAATGCAACAACCGCCCGCCTGTATACCGACCTCAGCCTGCTTACTGCAGATCCGGAAGTCACCAGCGCCGTGCACGATGTGTTCAGCTTTCTGACTGCTTACGCGGAGCATCCGAACTATGAGCCGCTTTTGGTGGCTCCTCTCGACCTGGCCGAGCATTGTCTGGCATTGATCGCGCGCGAAACCGAACACGCCAGCAAGGGACGTCCGGCGCACATCGTCGCCAAGATGAATGCGCTGCTCGACAAAAATATAATCACCGCTCTCTATCGCGCCTCGCAGGCGGGCGTGGAGATTGACTTGATCGTCCGGGGAATGTGCGCCCTGGTTCCCGGGGTTCGCGGCGTCAGCGATCGCATTCGCGTACGGAGCGTTGTCGGACGTTTCCTCGAGCACAGCCGGATTTTCTTTTTTTCCAACGGCGGCGAGGAGGAGATATACCTTGGCAGCGCCGATTGGATGCCACGCAATCTCTACGAGCGTGTAGAAGTTATGTTCCCGCTGAAAGACGCGCTTCTGCGCGAGCGGGTGAAATATGAAATTCTCGATGCCTACCTGGCTGACAATGTGAAGAGTCGTATATTGCTGAAAGATGAAACCTATGCGCGGCCCTGGCCGGGCCGGGGCGCTGGACGGCCTCCTAAAGCGGCCGATGCGTTCAATGCGCAGGAATTTCTAATTGCAGTGGGGGAAGGGAAGCAGTCGCCCGAGTCTATTCCCGCGCCGCCCATTCGTAAAGCTCGGCTTCGAAGTTCCCGAAAGGCATACAACTCTAAATGATCATTTATTTTTTGCGTCACGCCAACGCCGGCGAACATTTCTCCAATCCTAAGAAAGACGAAAAGCGTCCCTTGGATAGCGCCGGCATAGAACAGTGCGGCTATGTGGGCCGCGCGCTGGCTGCCTTGGATACGCAAGTGGACGTAATTATTTCCAGTCCTCTGAAACGCGCCGCACAAACCGCTTCGCTGGTCGGAAATGAACTTAGTTTCGAAGGCAAGTTACAGCTGGAAGATGCTCTGCGCCCCGAGGCTTCATTCGCAAATTTCCGAAGCTTGCTCGACAAATATCGCAAGTACGAATCCATCATGGTGGTTGGCCACAATCCAAGTCTGAGCGAGTTTCTGGGACGTTTAATTAGCGAAGCTGGTTGCGAGGCCAGCACCGAGTTGAAAAAGGGAGCAGTGGCAAAGGTTGAAACCGGTCGCAACTCCGGGGTGCTGCTATGGTGTGTGACTCCGAAGTTGGTGCGGGATCTTTACGCCGCCGCTGCGGAAAGTTCGCGGCCAAAAACTTCGCGAAAATAGTCTTTTTCTTTTTCCACGGCCCACAGCTCGAGATCAATGCTAGCTCGTGCTCTCGGAGTAAGGGCCAGGCTGATCTTATTTTTTTCGATTCGCACTCGCGTACTCTGGACAGCGGCGCCGCGCCCCAGATTGAGTGCCCGGGCTAGACGCAACAGCAATGAAGCTTTTTTTACATTCCCTCGCTCCGCGGGAGGCAGGGCCTCCATCGGTACATCTCCGGGTGTGGGCCTGGATTTTCCTAGATAGCGCGCCACGGCCGCGATAATTTTTCTCTGCTCGGGTGTGTATCCGAGGATCTCGGAAAAAGAAATGATGTAGTAGGTATGGCGGTGCCGTCCACTTCGATTGACGTAATCGCCGACTTCGTAAAGCATGGCTGCCGCCAACAGCCACTCGCGATATTCCAGACTCAACTTGTGGATCGCCTTGGTGGAATCGAACAGGACCATGGCGGAATCTCGTACATGCAGCGCATGAGATAAGTCCACACGGTAATGGGCGACCGCGGCTTGGATAGAGTCCCAGCGCTCTGACTCAATCTGCTTGCGCGGTTTAGTTCCTCCGTCATATTCCGCAGCCATTTGCGCCAGCAATCCATCACGCAGTCCGAGCGGAGAGTAACGGAACCCCAGAAGTTGGCAACGCTCCAATATTTCTGAGTAGACTGCGGCGCCGGCAACAATAATTTCAGCCCGCCGGGGTCCAACTCCCGACAGCTTCTTTCGCTCTTCCAACGGAAGCCGCGCCAGCAGCTTCGCGATTTTTTTCATTTGCGCACGCGAGACGGCAGCGGCGCGGGAGCCCTTAGTCCTAGAAAGACCATTGCCAATGGCCGCAAGTGACTCGGCCGTTCCAGAAGTCGCGATGACAACTTTCGGATGCGCCCTGGAAATCCGTTCGGAAATGCGTCCAATCTCGCGGGCAATGAAGCCTCGCAACTGCCGCATGTCCTGCTTTCTTGGAGGGTCGTGGCGCAAAAATTCATTGGTCAGCCGGACCGCACCCAAAGGCAGGCTGACGGTATCGCGAATGTGACCTTTGGTGGAAATCGTTAGCTCGCAGCTTCCGCCACCAAGATCCATCATCAGCACGGGAGAAGCAGTCACGCGTAAGCTGGAGATCAAGCCCAGGTGAATCAGCCTTGCTTCTTCAAGGCCGGAAATAATCTCGACCTTCCATCCGGTCGAAGACTTTACCCACTTGAGAAATGCCTGAGAGTTGCGCGCATCGCGCAAGGCGCTGGTGGCGACGACTTTAATGGCATCTACACCGGCCTTTTGCACCGCGCGATGAAAACGCCGCAGAACTTCGACTGTGCTGGCGATCGCAGCGGGCGAGAGGAATCCGCTGCGAAATACGGATTCGCCCAACCTCGTGACTTCTCGGTCTTCATGAATTTCCAGAAGCCGATGCGCGGAAAGGCGTGCAATCTTCAAACGGACGGAATTGGATCCGATGTCAACAGCCGCAAAGGTTGGCATAAATAAGAACGCTAGTGTACAGCCTAAAAAATTATTTTGAGGAGTGATTTACTATGCGGCTGCAGCGGCAACGGCAGGGGCCACGGAGATGGGTGCTTTCCGAACATTCGCGGGATTTGCTGCCTTAGATTCGGCGGATATTCTTTGACGCGTTTCAGCGACAACGTCGAGTGAGTTACGGAATTTTGCTCGCGCAATATTGCGCAAGGCAGCCACGAGCGCCGAGTCCTTCGCTTCCCCAAACATGCCAGTGGCCCTTTCGGAAAGCTGCATCCAGTCATGCCAGTCTCCAATGACATTTTGCATGCGCTTCAGGTCGGCAACCAATTGCCTCGCTTTAGAATCGCCGCCGCTAAGTTCAGCGATATACCTCGCTTTCTTTCCTGCGATCCGATAGCGATGAAGCGTTTGTTGCGTCAAAGGGGAATGCGGTCGCCCCACGGACGCAAAACTACGGAGCGCGATGCGAGCCGGCTCGAAGTTTTCCGCCACGGAAAGATCTACGCTTACGCGCCTCAATCTTCTTCGAAGTTCACGCTGGGTTTCCTCGTCAAAGGCTTTGACAAACTTCTTTTTGCGTCTCACGTTCTCGGCGTTCATTTCGCGGATAAGCTGCCCTTTATGGACCAGCTCGCGCGTAATCTTCAAGTTCTTCAGCGACGCTGTCTGAACCTCGAGATCGCGCACCTTGCCGACTTTTTTTCTCAGGCGGGATAATATTCTCAGTAATTTTCTTGTGTTACGGTCCGGATCCGGATAAAGCTCCTCTAATATCGTTTCCACTCGACGACTACTTGTCCTGAAATTGTGTATGTTCGCCGCCGACCCATCTTTACCCAGCTCTACTATTCGACGGTTCAGTTTGCGGAAAGTCTGGCGGCACGTTTTCAAGTCAATAGGCATAAAGTGTCAGAAGAAGCGATCTGTCGGATGAAGGCGTACAATTTCAGCTTCCGGGTGCATCGCAGATCTGTTTTACTGCGTCAATTCTCATTTTAACACTGTTGTAACAACGATCTGCTAGGGTCGTCTGATGGGTGACCGCGCGTTGGGTGACCGCATTGCAGGAGCACCTCAGCGATTGACTGGACCTCAACCGGTGGACGGGACGAATCCGACGGTTAGCGCTGAGGTTGAAGTTGCCCCCCTGCTGCGTTCAAAAGGTAGTCAGGCCGCAGACACAGTTTTTTATCTGGCGATGCTGGCTTGTGGCCTGACTGTCCTCGCTTTGGTCGGAGTAATTCTTTACCAATTGATTACGAAATCGGATCTGTCGTGGCACAGCTTCGGGTGGAGATTCTTTTTCTCCAGCGAATGGGATCCGGTCAACGATAAATTTGGAGCTTTGCCTTTTATTTATGGCACGGTTGTCTCCTCTCTCGTCGCCATGGTTCTGGCGGTCCCGCTGGCAGTCGGTGTTGCAATTTTCATTACCGAAATGTCACCCCAGTGGCTGCGCGGACCTCTCGCTTTTGTTACCGAACTACTCGCCGCCATCCCCAGCGTAATTTACGGTTTGTGGGCGATCTTTGTTCTGGTTCCACTACTCCGTCTTTACGTGCAGCCCTGGTTAGCCCATCGGTTCGGTTGGACAGGTCTTTTTGGGGGACCATCCTACGGCATTGGCATGCTCGCCGCGGGAATCATTCTCGCGGTCATGGTGATTCCGATCATTTCGTCCATCACGCGTGAAGTTATGACTGCTGTCCCACGGCAGCAGCGGGAGGCCGTTCTCGCTCTTGGCGCAACTCGCTGGGAGATGATTCGTACCGGTGTCCTTCGCAACGCTCGCGCCGGAATTCTAGGCGGCATCATCCTCGGGTTGGGACGAGCTCTGGGCGAAACCATGGCGGTGACCATGGTTATTGGAAATCGTCCTGAAATCGCGAAGTCGCTGTTTGCGCCCGGATACCCCATGGCCAGCGTGATCGCCAACGAGTTCGGCGAGGCCACCGGCAACATTTATTTGAGCTCCCTTGTAGAAGTCGGACTGGCGCTGTTCATCGTGACGGTCATCGTGAACGTCCTGGCACAGCTTCTAGTTTGGACGGTGACTCGCGGCACCCCTGCGAGGGCTAATGCCTAGCTCTGCAGTGCTCTCGCCGGATTTTGTAAACGCTCCCGTGAGCCTCCGCCGGAAGACCGTAAACTTCCTCGTCACCGGAGCTGCAATTGCGGCCGTCATATTGGTGCTGCTGCCCCTGTGCGCGGTTTTTGGATATCTGCTGTACAAAGGGATCGGCTCGATTAATTGGGCATTTCTCACCAAGACGCCGCAACCGCCGGGGGAGTCGGGTGGCGGAATGGCCAATGCGATGGCGGGTTCGGCGTTGATTCTGACCATCGGTAGCCTGATCGGGATTCCGATGGGCATCGGTGCCGGCATCTACCTGGCTGAATACGGACGCGGCCGACTGCGAAACTTTATTCGTTTCACGGCGGACGTTCTGAATGGCGTACCGTCCATCATCGTGGGGATTGTCGCTTATGGTCTCGTAGTCCTGACGCAAGGACATTTCTCGGCGCTTGCTGGTGGCGTTGCGCTGGCAATCATGATGATTCCGACCATCACGCGTACCAGTGAAGAAATGCTGCTGCTGGTTCCGGTATCAGTTCGTGAAGCCTCCTATGCGCTCGGAGTCTCCCGTTGGCGCACAACTCTCTCGATCACTCTTCGCACTGCAACATCCGGTGTGATCACCGGCATCATGCTGGCATTCGCCCGCGTGGCCGGCGAAACAGCACCCTTACTGTTTACGGCATTTGGCAATCAGTTTTGGAATTGGAAGCTTTCGCAGCCCACCGCCGCCCTTCCGCTGCAGATTTATACGTATGCTATATCTCCCTATGACGATTGGCATCGCCAAGCTTGGGCCGGAGCGCTTGTTCTGATCGTGCTTATCGTGGCTGCTGTCAGCGCCGTCCGGATTGCAGTCGGTCGTGGCATGCTTAAGGGATCGAATTAAATTATGGGCGTTGACGTCAAAGTCGAAAAGCTGAATGCCTGGTATGGCAAGAGTCAAGCCCTTTACGACATCACCATGACGGCCCCGGGCAATCGGGCTACAGCGATCATCGGGCCTTCAGGCTGCGGCAAATCCACATTCGTGCGCTGCCTGAACCGCATGCACGAGACGCTGCCGGATGCTCATGCGGATGGCACCGTCCGCATTGGGGACATTGACGTTTACAACGGGTCCGCAGTGGTGCAAATCCGTCGGCGCATTGGGATGGTGTTCCAGAAGCCCAACCCGTTTCCCACCATGTCAATCTACGATAACGTGGCTGCCGGATTGAAACTCAACGGCTTTCGCAATCGCAAGCGTCTCGATGAAATCGTTGAACGTTCGTTGAAATTATCGGCACTCTGGGAGGAGGTGAAAGACACGCTTCGCAAGAAATCCGGCGCCAGCCTATCCGGTGGCCAGCAGCAGCGTCTCTGCATCGCGCGCGCGCTGGCAGTCCAACCCGAAGTCCTTTTGATGGACGAGCCCTGCTCGGCTCTGGACCCGATTTCTACCGGAAAGATTGAAGAACTTATATTTCAGCTCAAAGAAAAGTTTACTATCGTAATTGTCACCCACAATATGCAGCAGGCGTCCCGGGTGGCGGAGTTTACAGGATTTTTTCTGATGGGGAAATTGATTGAGTTTGACAAGACCACAAAAATTTTTACCAATCCTTCAGACAAGCGGACCGAAGACTATATCACTGGCAGGTTTGGATAAAGGCAGGTCGGAATAAATGCGCACTCGTTTCCAGCAGGGTTTGGATGACCTTCGAACACGGTTGCTTCGCATGGGAGGTTTAGCGGAGCAGGCGGTGGATCGCGCTTGCCAGGCCTACATTGATCGTGATCTCGCTCGCTGCCATTTGGTGCTCGAGGGTGAAACTCAGATCAACATCACCGAACGGGAGATTGACGAGCTGGCTTTCGACCTTCTGGCCATGCAGCAGCCGATGGCGGTTGACCTCCGTTTTATTCTTGCTGTCACCAAAATCAACGCCGACCTCGAACGTGTAGGCGACCAGGCCGTCAACATCGCCGAACGGGTGATGGATCTTGTGGAACTGCCCAAGGTTGAACTGCCCATAGACATCCCGCGCATGGCCGCCGCGGTTGCCGCTATGGTGCGCCGCTCGCTGGAATCTTTCATCGAAGGCAAAGCAGAGTTGGCGCAAGCCGTCCTCGAAATGGACAACGTCGTGGACCGCATGCGCGACGAAGCTTTCATCACGCTGGTCAAAGCGATGAACGACCACCCTGATGTAACCCGGCAGGCTCTTGATGCTCTGCTGGTAGCCCGCAACCTTGAGCGAGTAGCAGACCACGCCACAAATATCGCTGAAGATGTCATATTCTGGGTGCGCGGAGCTGATGTGCGCCACAATGCCGGCTCAGAGTTACCTCCGCCGCAAAGCATCAACGACATTCGTTAACACTGAAACGTGAGGTGTGATTGAGAAATCTTTTCTGGGCGATTCTGCTTTTTACGTGCCCGCTCATCGCTCAGACTCGCCAGATTAATCTGCCGAACAGCAAAGTATTGTCCGTCCCATCGCCTGGCCACTTGGATTCCGTCAACGGCTTTCCTGTCACCATCGCGCTCAGCCCGGACCATGATTACGCTGCTCTTTTGAATGATGGCTATGGCGCCGAGGCGAACCAATCGCACCAATCAATTGCGATAGTCAATCTGAAGACTCGCCAACTCACAGATTTTCCTGAAGAGCGTCTGCCGGAAGAATCCCGTCAGAGCTATTTCATTGGACTGGCGTTTAGTCCGGATGGCCATCACTTGTATGCCTCGGTCGGATCCATCTCTGATCCCACGGCCGAGAAACCCTCCAACACTGGTAACGGAATCGCGGTTTACTCTTTTCGCGAGGGCGCTGTCGCCCCCGAGCGCTTCATCAAAATTGCGCCGCAAAAATTGTTGGTCGGGAAGAAGGTCGCATATGGCATCCGCAAAACTGCGGGGGAGACTGTACTGCCATATCCCGCGGGCCTCGTAGTGATTGCCGGTTCTGATGGCGACAGGCTCCTGATCGCCAACAACCTTTCCGACAACGTGGTGCTGCTCAACGCCCGCGACGGGCACGTTCTTCAGTCCTTCGATCTCAGCACGCATGAGTCGGTACCAGCCTCGTTTCCGTACACTGTCGCCGCCTCCCGCGATGGCAAGAGGGCATGGTGCAGCCTGTGGAATCTATCTCGCGTGGCGGAACTGGATTTGGGCACCGGAAAAGTGTCGCGTTGGACCAGTTTGCTCGAGCCGAGCGACCCGCTGTCCCCCGGTTCGCATCCTACCGCGATGTTGTTGAACCATGATGAAAGTATTCTTTACGTCGCCTTGGCGAATGCGGACCGAGTAGCAGCGATTTCTACCGTGACCGGCCAAGTGATTTCATTTCTCGATACCAACACTACCGGGCAAAAGTTTTCTGGAAGCTACCCCAATGCTCTGGCGGAGTCCTCTGACGGCAAGCGCCTATTCGTCGCAGACGCCGGCATCAATGCCATCGCCGTGTTCGACGTTTCGAATCTCGGCGCAGCGAAGAGCGCTTCCGATCAATTGAAAGTTAATTTGACCGCACAAGGTTTCATTCCAACCGACTGGTATCCCAGTGCGGTAGCGTTCGCGGGAAACGATCTGCTAATCGCCACCGCCAAAGGGCAGGGAACGGGACCCAATAACGGCGCTCCCGCAAGCGAGGGCAGTGGGCATCGCCATCGTAAGCACCCTTACATTGCTACTCTTCTTTATGGGTCCATTTCGATAGTCAATTTTGCGAAGCTTGAAAAAGATCTGCCGGAACTCACTCGCAAAGTGGAGACCGCCAATCTTTTCAACGCCGATCCTGGAAACATGCAATTCGCGGGCGGCAGCAATCCGATTCGCCACGTGATTTACATCATTAAGGAAAATCGCACCTACGACCAGATCCTCGGAGATCTGAAGGTTGGCAATGGCGATTCGTCCCTTACGCTTTACGGAGACGACATAACTCCAAATCTTCACAAGCTCGCCCTGCAATTCGGAGTGCTCGACAACTTTTACGATAGTGGGGAAGTCTCCGGCGACGGCCACGACTGGTCCACCGCCGCCACTACCACCGACTACAACGAAAAAACCTGGCAGATTTCCTACCGAGGAAGGGAACGCACTTACGATTATCAGGGAACGGTGGCGGACGAGTCTCCTCTTGAGCTAGGCTTTTCTGACATAGACGCGCCATCAACTGGATATATCTGGGACAATCTGGCCAGCCACAACCTCACTTATCGTGACTATGGAGAATACGTCCAAGCCATTTGGTGCAAGCGCGAAAGCAAGTCGGGCAAAACGCCATCTCCGAAAGAAGGCACGCCATCGCCTGATGTGGCGAAGTGCGAACGTCCAGTCGTTCAGAAGGGCGAAGCCCTTCCAGAAAACGTGGGCAATCCCAAAGGATCTCCAAGCCCCTGGCCCTGGGCCATCCCCCTCCCCAGCAAGATCGTCGCCACGAAATCAGTTTTGCGCGATCACTACGACCCGCTTTTCCCGGACTTCGGAACTGAATATCCAGACCAACTTCGCGCCGATGAATTCCTGAGAGAGTTTGACGGATTCGTTAGCGCGCGCCGTGACGGAACAGGAACGCAACTTCCGTCATTCGTCCTACTGTATCTACCTAACGACCACACCAACGGCACAAGTCCCGGTAAGCCGCGGCCCGCCGCTTCAGTCGCTGACAACGACCTCGCCGTCGGCCGCGTGGTGGACGCTATCTCGCACAGTGTCTACTGGGACGATACTGCGATCTTCATTCTCGAAGATGACGCGCAGGATGGCGCCGACCACGTGGACGCACATCGCTCCATTGCCTTCGAGATCAGCAAGTTTTCTCCCGCCACACCCGCACACACGTTCGTGGACAGCCGCTTCTACACCACCGTAAACATGATGCATACCATGGAGACCCTCCTTGGGCTTCTTCCCATGAATCAAAACGACGCGTACGCTCCCGTCATGTTCCCGCTCTTTACGGGAGCAGGAACGCAGCCGCCATTCACAGCCGACTGGAGCAATCGCGATAATGGGTTGATCTACAAGACGAATCCGCCACGAGGGAAAACAGCAGAAGAGTCCGCAAAGATGGACTTCACCCGCCCCGATGCCAACAACGCCGCCGTACTAAATAAAATTCTGTGGCGCGACCGCAAAGGTCGGGTCCAGATGCCCGCCCCGAAGCACACGGTGCTTCCCACCGAAAGTTTAGAAGACAAAGACTAGAGTCAAACATCGCACCCTCTGTTTGTTCGAAGAGTGGTTAATCAACTCGCCTCGATCTTACCGTCAAGCGTTGGAACCGCGCGTACACCGGCTTCGAACCTCTTCAGCGCTTCAATTAGCGGCGGTCCATACAATCCTGTTTTATGTTCTCCGAAGCCATGAACTTGCCGCAGCGCGGAAACTGTCTTCGGACGTACGCGGCATATTTCATCCAGCGACGTGTCGTGCATCACCACGAAGGCCGGAACTTTCTGCTGCCTTGCCGCCTCCCGCCTCCACTGCCGAAGATACTCGCGTAGTTCGGCGTCTATTGCGGGTAGCACGGTCGGAACACATGATTGGCGGGCGGGTGACGTCTTAGAAGACCGCGCTGCTTTTGCGGCCTGTGCTCTCTCGTCGCTAGAGCTCAGCCAGCCCGGCAGGCCACCGCACACGTCACACGAGTCGCAGGAATCCCACTTAGTGCGCTCTCCAAAATGTGAACATATGTAACGGTGGCGGCACGCGTTGGATTCCACAAACCTTCGTATCGTGTGATATCGCTCCCAAGATCGTTCCTTTTCTGCCTGGTCGCTCACCTGATCAATAAAGTAGGCAAGTAGTCCCACGTCGCGCTTCTGCCAGAGAAGAATGCAGTTCGCCGGCTCGCCATCACGGCCCGCGCGCCCGGCTTCCTGATAGTACTGCTCGATGGATTTAGGTAACGAAAGATGGATGACAGCGCGTACCGTCGCTTTGTTGATGCCCAGTCCAAATGCGATTGTGCCAACCAGCACCCGCACTTCGTCGGACATCCACAGCTCCTGATTCCCGCGGCGCTCGCCCG
>JALYIM010000013.1 GCA_030775785.1 Acidobacteriota bacterium | reverse complement strand
TTTTGAAGCGGTGGTATCATCTATATTGATATCCCGCTTCCTGCTTCTTCAAGGTGACTGCGACCATCCACTCCAACGAACCCAGGGAAGCGGAGCGAGGTCGCTGACACGGGTTGGCAAACTGTTTTGCTAACGGCGAGACGGGAACAGGCCTTTAATACTGGCGCGGAAAGACACATTTCAACAAGGTTCGAGCGCCGCATTTGGCGCCTGCGGGGATTCACGTCTCTGCGGGCGTAGTCGTGTCTTCTAGCAGTTCAGCATTTGCAAGTGCCTCTGGCGCAAGTTTTTGCGCCCTCATTCGTGGTTAGTCGCACCGCAATAAGTGCGCACAAAAGTTTGGGAGTCTCTGAATGTCTAAGAACAACGGTTTCCGCAAGCGCTTTGATTTTTCCAAAATTCCAGCCACCATCCAGATACCGAATTTGATCGAGGTGCAGAAGCGTTCCTACGAGCGCTTTCTGCAAATGGATCGTCTTCCCAGCGAGCGTGATGACGCCGGCTTGCAGTCGGTCTTTCAATCAGTATTTCCCATCAGCGACTTCCGCAACGTGTCGCAGTTGGAATTCGTGGACTTCGCCATTGGCAACTGGGAGTGCAAGTGCGGCCACCTGAAAGGCCTGCATCACTTGCGGACCACTTGCAAAAGCTGCGGATCCACTGTCATCACCGATCCATTTCATCCCGGCGAAGTGCTTTGCACCAAATGCGGCACCTACAACGCGAACACACCTGATTTCTGCAATAAGTGCGGAGACCCGGTGGGCCTGCAATTGAAATATGACGTGAATGAGTGCGAGGAGCGCGGCATGACTTATTCCGCTCCCCTCAAAGTCACCATGCGTCTGACGATTTTCGAGAAGGACGCGGAAACTGGCAATCGCTCCATTCGAGACATCAAGGAACAGGAAGTATTTTTCGGCGACGTTCCGTTAATGACCCAGAACGGCACTTTCATCATTAATGGAACTGAGCGCGTAATTGTCAGCCAGTTGCATCGTTCGCCCGGCGTGTTCTTCGAGAGCGCCAACAATCGCACATACTTTCTGGGCAAGATCATTCCCTACCGCGGATCGTGGGTGGAGTTTGAGTATGACCAGAAGAACGTGCTGTACGTGCGTATTGATCGTAAGCGGAAATTCTTGGGCACGATCTTCCTGCGAGCTCTGGGCTTGCGCTCCGGCGAAGATATTCTGCGCACGTTCTACACCGTAGACCGCCTAGTAGTGCGGGACAAGAAGCTTTTCTGGACGCTTGATCCTTCGGCCGAGAAGCCAACCAACCTGCTGGGCATGAAGCTGGCCCACAGTGTTAAGAGCAAATCTGGCGACGAGATTGCCCACTCCGGACGCAAGATCAACGCCCTGACCCTGAAAGAAATTCACAAGGCAAAGATCAGCGAGATCGAAGTTGACGTTTCCGACCTCGAAGGCGCATGGGTTGCTGGCGACGTCGTAGACACAACGACCGGCGAAGTCCTGCTGGAAGCCAATTCCGAGCTTACTGCGGATAAAGTTTCGAAGATCCTCGAGTCGGGCGTGGTTGAGCTCAGCTTATTCTTCCCCGAGCGCGATGATGTAGGCACTGTAATTAGCCAGACGTTGAAGCGCGATGCGGTGAAAACTCCGCAGGAAGCGCTCATCGAAATCTACCGCAAGCTGCGTCCAGGCGATCCGCCGACCCTGGACACCGCGACGGCGCTCTTCCACGGGATGTTCTTCGATCCGCGGAAGTATGACTTCTCGCGCGTGGGCCGTCTAAAGTTCAACATCAAATTGTTCGAAAATCCGGACGCCAGCAGTCTCGAAAATCGCACGCTGGAGCCGGCAGATTTCTACGGAACTATTCGTTACCTGCTAAAGCTCCGCAAGAACATCGGCTCCGTGGATGATATTGATCACCTCGGCAATCGCCGCGTGCGCGCGGTTGGCGAGTTGATGGAAAATCAGTTCCGCATCGGCCTGGTCAGAATGGAACGCGCCATCAAGGAAAAGATGAGCGTGTACCAAGAAATGTCTACGGCCATGCCGCACGATCTGGTGAATGCGAAGCCAGTCATGGCAGCCATTCGCGAGTTCTTCGGATCATCGCAGCTCTCGCAGTTCATGGACCAGACCAATCCTCTCTCGGAAATCACCCACAAGCGGCGTTTGTCCGCACTGGGGCCGGGCGGGTTGTCGCGGGAGCGTGCAGGCTTCGAGGTTCGCGACGTTCACCCCACGCACTATGGACGTATCTGTCCGATTGAGACGCCGGAAGGTCCGAACATTGGACTGATCTCGTCTCTGAGCTGCTATGCCCGCATCAACGATTACGGATTCATTGAGTCTCCGTATCGCCGGGTCAAAAACGGAAAGGTGCTCGATTTCATCAGCGTTGTCAATGCCGGTGACAGCACACTCAAAGTCGGCGAGTACGTCGAAAAGCACGAGATCGAGAAGATCAATGCTGACCTGAAAGAACGCAAGAAGCGGCAAGTGGATTTCGAGCCGTTCTCGTTTTATCAATCCGCGTGGGAGGAGGATCGCCACGTAATTGCCCAGGCCAACGTTGAGCTCGACGACAAGGGCCGCATCGTGGGAGATCTGGTCAACGCCCGCAAGGCCGGAAACTTCGTCCTCGTGAACCGCGCTGACGTTGACTATATTGACGTCAGTCCGAAGCAGTTGGTGTCAGTCGCGGCGTCACTGGTTCCCTTCCTTGAGCACGACGACGCTAACCGCGCTCTCATGGGCGCGAACATGCAGCGTCAGTCAGTTCCCTTGCTGCGTGCCGAAGCTCCTATTGTCGGCACCGGCATGGAAGGAGTCACGGCGCGCGATTCAGGCGCGGTGGTTCTGGCACGGCGAAACGGAATCATTGATTCAGTTGACTCCGAACGGATCATCGTTCGTGTGGATGGCGAGCACCATCCTGGACAACTCTCTCGTGAAGTTGGCAGCGACATTTACCAGCTCACGAAGTTTAAACGCTCAAACCAGAACACTTGCATCAACCAGAAGCCGGTAGTCCTGAAAGGTCAGCGCGTGGTCAAAGGCGAAGTCATCGCTGACGGACCTTGCACCGATCATGGCGAGTTGGCCTTGGGACGAAACGTCCTGGTGGCCTTCATGCCGTGGCGCGGATACAACTTCGAAGACGCAATCCTGGTCTCCGAAAAGTTGGTCAAAGAGGACTACTACACCTCCGTCCATATCGAAGAGTACGAAATCGAGTCGCGCGACACCAAGCTCGGACCGGAAGAAGTTACGCGCGACATCCCGAACGTTAGCGAATCCATGCTGCGTAATCTGGATGAAGCGGGCGTCATCCGCATCGGGGCCAGCATTAAGCAGGGCGACATTCTGGTGGGCAAGGTAACGCCAAAGGGCGAGACCCAGCTCACGCCGGAAGAAAAGCTGCTGCGCGCGATCTTCGGTGAAAAGGCCGGCGATGTTCGCGATGCTTCGCTCTATTGCCCTCCTGGAATTGAAGGCATAATCGTTGACGTCAAAATCTTCTCCCGCAAGGGTCAGGAAAAAGACGAGCGCGCTAAGGCCATCGAAGCGACCCAGATCGCGAAGTTGGAGAAGAACTTATCCGATGAAATTCGGATTCTCACCGACGAGCGCCTGAAGCGTCTCGACAACATCCTGGGACGCAAGGAAGTTCTCGCCGACTTGCACGACGAGCGCACCAACAAGCGTCTCTTGACCAAGGACACCGTTCTTGATCGCGACACCATCGAGCGTATTTCTACCCGTAATCTGAAGCGCATTAAGTATGCCGACAAGGACCCGCGGGTGAATGAGCAGATTGACGAGATCGAAGAGATGACCTCACGTCAGATTGACGTGCTGAAGAAAATCGTCAACGAGAAAAAGGACAAACTCACCAAGGGTGACGAGTTGCCTCCGGGCGTGATTAAGCTGGTCAAGGTCTACATCGCGATGAAGCGCAAGCTCAGCGTGGGTGACAAGATGGCTGGCCGTCACGGCAATAAGGGCGTCATCGCCCGCATCCTGCCGGAAGAGGACATGCCTTACCTCCAGGACGGCACTCCAGTGGAGATCGTGTTGAACCCACTGGGCGTTCCTTCCCGTATGAACGTGGGACAGATTCTCGAAACCCACCTGGGATGGGCTGGACATGAACTGGGCACGAAAATCACCCAGATGTTGGCCGAGAACTCGCAAGAGGCGGTCATTCGCCGCGAGCTCAAGGCATTGTTCAAGGACACTGTCCTCTCGCAGGAAATTGATCAGATCAGCGAGGAAGACCTGCCCGCCTTGGCGGAAACTCTGAAGCGCGGCGTGTTTACCGGCTCTCCGGTATTCGATGGCTCGCGCGAGAGCGAAATCAAGGCCCTGCTAAAGCAGGCGGGGCTGCCGGAGTCGGGAAAAACTTTCCTGCATGACGGCATGACCGGAGACAGGTTCGAACAGCCGGTCACAGTCGGTTACATCTACATGCTGAAACTGTCGCACCTGGTGGACGACAAGATTCACGCTCGTTCCATCGGACCGTATTCGCTGATCACCCAGCAGCCACTGGGAGGAAAGGCGCAATTCGGCGGCCAGCGCTTTGGAGAAATGGAAGTCTGGGCGTTGGAAGCGTACGGTGCGGCGTTCATTCTGCAAGAGTTGCTGACTGCTAAATCCGATGACGTTTACGGCCGAACTAAGATCTACGAGGCCATCGTCAAAGGTGAAGCTGCCATGGAGCCGGGTGTACCTGAATCTTTCAACGTACTAATCCGCGAGTTGCAGTCGCTCTGCCTCGATGTGGAGTTGATCAAAGCCACAGAGAAGAAACCGGTCTTGAGCGCGGCAGCGGACTAAGCATCAAGTTACCAAATCCTGGAGCTGTTTGGTAAACAGAACACTCCCGGAGCTGGACAAGAATTCGGAAGCTAAGTTCTTTGGCAACGCTCTCAGTGCCAGAGAATGAAATCAGGAACTGGTTCTCGCGAAGGACCGGCGACTGCAGTGATGAGGGCCGCCGGCGGTGGCGTATAGCCGCAGGAAGTGGAGGAACACCTTGTTTCGTTCGAGTCCCTTTGACTTGGCAAATCCTGTCGCCGATTTTGACGCGATCCGCATAAGCCTCGCTTCACCGGAAAAAATCCGGAGCTGGTCGCATGGCGAAGTGACCAAACCCGAAACCATTAACTACCGGACTTTTAAGCCTGAGCGCGATGGGCTGTTCTGCGCTCGCATCTTCGGTCCTGTAACCGATTGGGAATGTCTGTGCGGCAAATACAAGCGGATGAAACACCGCGGAGTTATTTGCGATAAATGCGGAGTGGAAGTCACACTCTCCAAAGTTCGCCGCGAGCGCCTCGGACACATCGAGCTGGCATCTCCCTGCTCGCACGTCTGGTTTTTCAAGGGACTGCCCAGCCGCATCGGCCACCTGCTCGACATTTCGCTGCGTGACCTCGAAGCTGTCCTCTACTTCGAAGCCTACGTCGTGGTCGAGCCGGGCGACGCCCCAGTAAAAGAGCACGAAGTCATCAAGGACGAAGCGAAGTATCGCGAACTCGATCAGCAGTTCCGCCCTGCCGGCTTCAAGGCCATGATGGGTGCGGAAGCGATCAAGGAACTTCTCAAGCGCGTTGACATTGACGGCCTCTCGGTAGAGCTGCGGGAGAAGATGAAGCATGAAAACTCCCTGCAGAAACGGCTCAAGTACGCCAAGCGCCTGAAGGTTGTCGAGGCGTTCCGCAAGAGCGGAAACAAGCCGAACTGGATGATTCTGGATGTTATCCCGGTAATTCCACCGGAGCTGCGTCCGCTCGTTCCGCTGGATGGCGGCCGTTTTGCTACCTCCGATCTGAACGACCTCTATCGGCGCGTAATCAACCGTAATAATCGTTTAAAGAAGTTGATGGATCTGCACGCCCCGGAAGTTATTGTGCGCAACGAAAAGCGCATGCTGCAGGAAGCCGTAGACGCTCTGTTTGACAACGGACGTCGTGGCCGCGTGCTGCGTGGTGCGAACAACCGTCCGCTGAAGTCACTCTCTGACACCCTCAAGGGTAAGCAGGGACGCTTCCGTCAGAACCTTCTCGGCAAGCGCGTGGATTACTCGGGACGTTCCGTCATCGTTGTCGGCCCGGAACTGAAGCTTCATCAATGCGGCCTGCCAAAGAAGATGGCGTTGGAACTGTTCAAGCCATTCATCTACCACCGTCTTGAACAAACCGGCCATTGCACGACGATCAAGCAAGCTAAGGAAATGGTGGAGCAGCAGGAACCCGTTGTTTGGGACATTCTGGAAGAGGTCATCAAAGACCATCCGGTATTGCTGAATCGCGCTCCGACATTGCATCGTCTGGGCATTCAGGCATTCGAACCGGTGCTGGTGGAAGGTAAGGCCATCAAGATCCACCCGCTGGTTTGCACGGCGTTCAACGCCGACTTCGACGGCGACCAGATGGCAGTGCATATTCCGCTCTCGCCAGAAGCACAGGTCGAGGCCAGCGTGCTGATGTTGTCATCGCACAACATTCTCTCGCCTGCATCAGGACACCCCATTACCGTCCCAACCCAGGACATGGTTCTTGGTCTCTACTACCTCACCAAGGGAAAGCCGGGCGCCAAGGGTGAAGGTCGGGCGTTTGCCAATATTGATGAAGTATTGCTCGCGTTGGAAGCTGGAGAAGTCGAGACCCTAAGTCCGATTCGTTTGCGTTACTCGGGCGAGGTAATTGACTTGACCAGCGCTTACGACGATCAGGATGTCACCCACACGGAGCCCGTTCAATACGAGCGCCAGTTCCTCAACACGACTGTGGGCCGCGCCATCTTGAACGATCACCTTCCCGAAGGGATGCCATTCGTCAACGGGCTGCTCAAGAAAAAAGGAATCGGACAGCTAGTCAGCTACGGCTACCTGCGTTTCGGGCTTGAAGTCACAGTCAAGATGCTGGACGAGGTTAAGGACTTGGGATTCCGCTACGCAACCAAGGCTGGCCTTTCTATCGGCATTGACGACATGGTCATTCCAGACAACAAGAGGACCCTGGTAAAGGATGGCGAAAAGCAGGCGGTCAGCGTCCAGCAGCAGTATCTCGATGGAGCTATCACCAACGGCGAACGCTACAACAAGGTCATTGAAATCTGGTCGGGCATCACGGAAAAAGTTGCCGACGAAATGTTCGGTCAGATGCAGCAACGCGACAAGCAGGGCGATATCAATCCGATTTACGTCATGGCAGACTCGGGCGCTCGAGGATCGAAACAGCAGATCCGCCAGCTCTCCGGTATGCGCGGATTGATGGCCAAGCCGTCGGGCGAAATCATCGAGTCTCCAATCACTGCCAACTTCCGCGAAGGATTGACGGTGTTGGAATACTTTATCTCGACGCACGGTGCGCGTAAGGGACTGGCCGATACCGCTCTCAAGACTGCGGACTCGGGCTATCTGACGCGCCGACTGGTGGACGTCGCTCAGGACGTAATCATCAGCGAGTACGATTGCGGAACGGTGGATGGCATCTATGTCGCAGGAATCGTGGAAGCCGGAGAGATCATTGAGCCGCTGCGCGATCGCATCGTTGGCCGCGTCTCCTTGGAGAAGATCAAGGACTACGATGGAAACGTTGTGGTGGATATCAATCAGGAAATCACCGAAGAGCTGGCGATTTCCATTCAGGCAGCCGGTATCGAGCGTGTAAAAATTCGTTCGGTACTGACTTGCGAATCGAAGCGCGGTGTGTGCGTAATGTGTTACGGCCGCAACCTTGCTTCCGGAAGGCTGGTCGAGCTCGGCGAGGCAACCGGCGTAATCGCAGCCCAGTCCATCGGCGAACCCGGCACCCAGCTCACCATGCGTACCTTCCACATCGGCGGTACCGCGTCGCGAGTCTCCGAACAGTCACGGCTTGATGCCAAGACCAACGGAACGGTGCGCTTTATCGGTCTGCAAACCGTAAAGGCGAAATCTGGCGATCTGGTCGTCATGAATCGTCAGGGTTCGATCGCGGTTGTGGACGAGAAGGGCCGCGAGCGCGAGCGCTATGGAGTTGTCTATGGCGCCAAGCTAAAGGTCAATGAAGATGATCAGGTCCATCTCGGACAGGTAATGGTCGAGTGGGATCCGTACACCTTCTCGATCCTTACGGAAATTGGCGGCACCATCCAGTTCAAGGACTTACAGGAAGGTGTCACGCTGCACGAAGAAGTGGACGAAGTGACAGGCTTGTCGCGTCACGTAGTGGCGGATTCGCCCGACGAGAAGCGCCAGCCGGCCATCGTGATTAAGGGCAAGAGCAGCAAGCGCTACTTGATGCCTTCTCGCGCTCACCTCATGGTGCAGGATGGCGAGCAGACCTTCCCCGGCGATGTCCTCGCGAAGATCCCTCGCGAAACCACCAAGACGAAAGACATTACTGGTGGTCTTCCCCGAGTCGTGGAATTGTTCGAGGCCCGCAAGCCGCACGAGACGGCCGTCATCAGTGAAATTGACGGTACCGTTAAGTTCGGAGAGGTCTCGAAGGGCCAGCGCAAGATGTATGTGATCGCCGATAACGGAACGGAGAAAGAATATTCGGTTCCGCGCGGTGTCCACATCAACGTGCAGGAAGGCGAGCGCGTCAAGGCGGGCGAACCGCTGATGGACGGCCCGTTGAACCCGCACGACATTCTGGCCGTACTAGGAGAAAAAGAACTACAGTCTTACCTGGTAAACGAAATCCAGGAAGTCTATCGGTTGCAGGGCGTCAACATCAGCGACAAGCATATCGAGGTTATCGTTCGCCAGATGATGCGTTGGCGCAAAGTGGAAGACGTCGGCGACACCACCTTCCTGCTCGAGCAGCAGGTGGATAAGTTCCGCTTCTCCGAAGAGAACGAGCGCGTGATCAAAGAGGGCGGACGTCCTGCGACAGGAAGGCCGCTGCTCCTCGGAATCACCAAGGCGTCGCTCTCGACCGATTCGTTCATCTCCGCGGCGTCGTTCCAGGAGACCACGAGGGTGCTCACCGAAGCCTCCATCAACGGAGCGGTGGACCACCTGCGCGGCCTGAAAGAGAACGTGATCGTGGGTCGCCTCATCCCTGCCGGAACCGGCATGGAGTACTATCGCAACGTTCGCCTCTCTCCTGAAATGGAAGAAGCCGCAGCGAAGGTGCAAGAGGAGGTTTCGCAGGCCTACGAGGAAGCCGAGCGCGCGCTCGAGCTGATGCGTACGGAAGGCGAGACCGAGGAACTAACGGCCGAGTAACCCAAATAAATGCAAAAGGGCGGGAAACCGCCCTTTTGCTATATTACGGGCGAGCTTTCCAGTTCCCATGCATGCCAACCCTCAGCGATTGCTCGATCAGGAACTCGGTGCTATTTCCCAGTTGCGTGCCGTCCCGCAGCGCAATATTCTTGGGCGATTGATTCTTCGCTTTCTATATCTTCTCCGCATGGCGCTTTGGCGTTCGTTTGAGCATGACGCCTTTGCCATTGCCAAAGCTTCTGCATACTCCTCGATTCTCACGTTCTTTCCTTCCCTGCTGGTGGTGGGCTCGGTCTTGGCTGCGTCTCGCAGGACTGGCATTTACCTGCGCGAGATTTCCTACGCATTGGATAGCATCCTGCCCGCTGGCAGCGCCTCTGCGTTGGATTTTCTGAAAGGGAATTCGCCGCGGCCTGTCGGACTTCTAATTTCGACCTCTCTGCTTACGGTTTGGACCGCTTCCGGCGTAATGATTTCCTGGATGGAAGGCTTTCGTAACGCCTACCAGCTTCCCAAAATCTGGGGGCTGGTGAAAGAGCGGCTGGTGGCGTTCTCTCTGGTAATTCTGGCAGGAATACCGCTTACGTTCGCTACGGTATTAGTGGCCTTTGGCACCCGAATCGAGGCCATGATCTTATTTCGCCTCAATCATGAATTCGGTTTTTACATCCTTCTGATGTGGACGGCACTGCGCTGGATGATCGCCACTCTCACTAGCATCGCAGTCATCGCACTCATATACCACAATGCCGTACCGCGCACGCAGCCCTGGCACAGCGTGCTGCCGGGGGCAACACTCGCTACCGCAATGTGGTTTGCAACAACCTTGCTCTTTGGCTGGTACCTGCAGAATTATGCGAATTACAGCTTGATCTATGGCTCCCTGGGAGCAGGCATCGCGCTGCTGGTGTGGATGTACATGATCTCGCTCGTCATCCTTGTAGGAGCGGAATTCAACGCCATGCTCTTTCCACGAGCGGTGCTGGGACGAGAGCTGCGCGAAATGGTCAAGCGGCGCGAGGCGACACAATAAAAGCAGCGTCACCGTGCGATTATTCGGAAACAATCCAGATGCCACTTCCAAAACTCGTTGAGGACTTTACTTGAAACCGAGCAATTCAGGCAGCACAAGCGATAGCGATACAGATGTCAGTGCTGCTGAACCTTCTGTAGGTCCGATTGTCCCCTCGCGGCGCGCGAAAATTATCTGCACAATTGGCCCATCCTGTAATTCCGATGAAATGATTCGCGACCTGATGCGAATCGGAATGGACGTCGCGCGCCTGAACTTTTCTCACGGTTCGCATACGGACCATGCAGAGAATATTGCGAGATTGCGCGCCTCCGCGGAAAAAGCCAATCGCACGATATGCATTTTGCAGGACCTGCAGGGCCCGAAGATTCGCACTGGCCGGTTGGAGAACCACGCTCCCGTCCTGTTAAAGACAGGATCGAGAGTAACCATCACGCCGAAGGATGTCGTTGGCTCATCCACTTTAATTTCTACAACGTTCAAAGCCTTGGCCACAGAGATGAAGCCCGGTGCCCGCGTGCTCTTGTCCGATGGATTGATCGAGCTTCGCATCGTCGCGATCAAAGGCGAGGATGTGGAATGCGAGGTCATCAATGGCGGACTTTTGGCAGAACATCAGGGCATCAATCTGCCGGGAGCAGCGTTATCCATTCCTGCCTTGACCGATAAAGATAAAAAAGATTTAGAGTTTGGCCTCGAAAGAGGCGTGGACGTGGTGGCGATTTCGTTCGTGCGTTCCGCCGCAGACGTCCGTGAGGTGAAGCAGATTATCGCCGATCATCAGAGCAAAGTCCCCGTCATTGCCAAACTGGAAAAGCCACAAGCGTTGGAGCAATTGGAAGAAATTCTCGAAGCTTCCGACGGAGTCATGGTGGCCCGCGGAGACCTGGGCGTCGAAATGCCTCCCGAAAAAGTGCCCGTCATCCAAAAGCATGTTATTCGTCGCGCGGCGGAGTGGCGCAAGCCCGTGATCATTGCGACGCAGATGCTGGAGTCCATGATTGAAAACCCTCGGCCGACGCGCGCAGAAGCCAATGACGTGGCCAACGCCGTATTCGACGGCACTGATGCGGTCATGCTTTCCGGAGAAACCGCCAGCGGCCTTTATCCCCGCGAAGCGGTAACCATCATGGCCAAAATCATTGTCGAGGCCGAAGCCAACATGGGAGATTCCATTCAGCCGAGGCGCAGGCGGGAACGCACTGGACTATCTATTGCGGAAGCAATCTGCGAGGCGGTCGCGCACGCCGCGGAGGACCTTCACATGTGTGCCATTGCCGTTTTCACAGATACCGGGAATACCGCTCGCCTTATATCCAAGTATCGTCCGAGGACGGTGGTTCATGCCTTCAGCCACGTGCCTGCGGTTTGTAACAGAATGAATCTTCTCTGGGGAGTACGCCCCGTCCTTCACGCTCAGACAAGGTCGGTAGAAGAGATGGTGACCGCCGCCGAAGAACAGTTGCTCGAGCAGGCACAAGTAAAAATGGACGATATCATGGGGGTTGTGGGCGGGACCAGGATGTCCACGGGCTCAACAAATTTCATGCGGCTGCAAATCGTTGGCGCTGGAAAAACAAAGAAATCGTTGTAGCCTTTTCGATTGCAAATAGCTGGAAATAGCAGGTCGCTCCACTCCGCTTTATGGTCGTAGCATGGGGAAGTAAATGTCGGACTTTCCGCCAATTGAATCCTGCAACGAACCGTTTTTGGATCCTCCGGTTCGCGGACACATTCATCGCCCCGAAAATTCAAACAACGATGGCATCATCTTCACCCACGGGGCCGGATCGAGTTCCAATTCTCCATTATTAGTCGCACTCGCGAACGCCTTTGCTGGTGCGGGTTTCACCGTGCTGCGATGCGATCTTCCGTTTCGACAAAAGAGGGCGTTTGGGCCTCCGCGACCCGGCGATGCCGCCCACGATCGCGAGGGATTGAAGCGCGCAATCGAAGCACTTCGCAGTCGGACCTCAGGTCGCATATTTCTCGGTGGACACTCTTACGGAGGACGTCAGGCGACTATGCTGTGCGCCAGTGAGCCGGGTCTTGTGGATGGATTACTTCTGTTTTCCTACCCGCTCCATCCTCCGCGCAAACCCGAGCAGCTCAGAACTCAACATTTCCCCGGACTGAAAACACCTGCGGTGTTTGTGCATGGGACGCGAGATCCGTTCGGATCAATCGGAGAAATGAAGGCAACTATAAAACTGATTCCTGCGAAGACCTTGCTGATGCCAGTCGAAGGTGCCGGCCATGATTTGGGATTTAAAGGAAAAGTACGGTCAGAATCTGTGAACACCAATGTGCTGGAGACGTTTCGTGCGTTCTTTTTTCAAAACAAATAAGCTCACGTACCATCAGAGCTGTTACCTAATTCACCCAGCCTGACTTCGATCCACCATTCTTTTTACCTGGGTCAACGTCCTCGGGAGGGATGTAATTTCCATGCTCATCAAAAGTTACATCCCGATTGTGCTGTCGCATGTATACCTCGAATTTTCTGGCAGCCCGGCGCCGCTTCCATCGGTAATAAGAGTTGCGAAGACCAAAAAATCGTTCGGAAATACCCACCGAAGTTTTCTTAGTTAAGAAGGCGGTATACCAGAAATATCCTGCGCCCATCCCGAGCAGCAGAATGAAGTAAAACAGCGCAAAGTGGTAGAGCAGCAGATAGGCAACTTCGATGGCCGCTGTGAAAAGAACGATCCATTTCACTGGAATTTGAATTGGAATCGGAAACAACATGATGGGCGCAGTGCGATTGAACAAATAAAAAACCATCAGGATGGCATTAGCCGCCGCGCCAGAACCCAAGGCCGGGCCTTGCGCAACTACACCGGTCAGAGAGAGGGCAAATCCTGCGACTGCAGAGAGAATAATGCTGCCGAAAAACAAGCCGTAGAAGCCACTATTCCCGATACGTTCCTGAACAGCCGATCCTAAGAAATAGACTCCCAGCAGCGACAACACGAAATCCAGGGGATCAACGTACATGAAGGCATAAGTCACAAACTGCCACAGCCAGCCTTGACGGATGTGCTCGGGGTTGAGAACGCCCAGTGACAGCAGTGCCTGACCGGTGCCCTGCGCAAACGACATCAACAGCAGGATGACGACATAAATCGCAACGCTTCCAAGGACGATCTGCCGAACAGCGCCACGAAAGGGAGGAAATCCCATGTCAAAAGAAGTGTTTCTAGGCATAAATCACAGCATTTATCGTAACAGCTTGCTCACCGCTCCGGAGTGGGCACGACCGGCAAGCTTCTGTGCCCCTCCTGATCCAGTGCACGGACCGCAAAAATTACGTTGTCTTTCGATAGCAGCAGCGTGGTTCGAGTTCCGTTTTCTACCCTCCGCGCGTGCTGCCAGTCCGGAGAGCTGGTTTCGCGCCACAGAATCTCGTAGCCGATGGCGAGGCCGCCAGGTGGAACTTCCCAGGTTAGCGTCGAAGTATTTTCTAGTTGCTTGGTCACCAACCGGACGTTGCCAGGAACTTCCGGTGCCGCAGCCAGCGATGCCAGTGTGGCCGCGTTCAGGCGCGCCACATTCGCCACGTAATCGAAGTTAACGAACTCAGGCAGATCGCCGTAGGAAATGCCACCCTCCTTGCGGACGTTCTGGTGCTGGTGGTTATAATCTTCGCGGTATTCGGTGAATCGCACTGCGGCAAATCCTTCTTCATTGAAGGAGATATGATCGCCGCCACGCAGATATCGGTCGAGGCGAAATTCCAGAACAGGCTTGACCCCTCGATCATATATCCGACTTGTTTCCGCGACATATCGTGCCAACTCTCGCGAAGCAGAGTCATTTTCGCCACCTAGGTTGCGAATCGTTGTAAGTTCCTTTTCCGTCGCGGAAAGCAGCAGCCCTTCCGAGAACACACGCACGAGACTCGAGTCTTGTTGAGGGTTGCGGTCGGCCCCGACGATGTCATTGTTCAACACTGCTTCAATATTCCAGCCCGCCGCCTTGGCCATTTGCGCGAAATGTTTGCTTCCATTGAGCCCTTGCTCTTCTCCGGCGACGGTTAGGAAAATGATGGTACCGGGAAATTTCATTTTGCTGAGTACGCGTGCACATTCCAGACTCACCGCGGTTCCACTGGCATCATCGTTGGCGCCTGGAGCAGGATCCGTGATATTTAGAGTGTCGGAATTCCTGGAATCGTAATGCCCGGTGACCAGTACGATTC
>JALYIM010000012.1 GCA_030775785.1 Acidobacteriota bacterium | reverse complement strand
CTCCAGCAGTGAGGCGCTGCCGAGGCTGCCTTCGTGCCCGGCGTCGATAGTAGGGATGGTGAGTTGCCCAAACTGGCTCGAGGCAACGGCATTTTCGAGTTGAACGATGCCTGAGACATTTTGGGCGACGTTCTTTTTCAGCACCTCAAACGTATCCGGCTGGGCCTCGATAGCGATCACCCGTCCGGCAGGGCCCACAAAGCGAGCAAACGCCAAGGTATGGGTGCCAATATAGGCGCCGACATCCAGCATGGTACAGCCGCTGGTTACAAACCGCTGGAGGAAGCTGATTTCATTTTGGGCCCATTCTCCATAGGTTAGTAGCGATTCTGTGGCTGCGCCCGTATCATTTGCAAAGACGGTCAACGCACCATAGCGACTGTTGACAACATGATAGGCCGCTTCATTCTTCATGGATTTTCCAAGGGAGTCACTCTATAAGAGAAACGCCGTGGTTTCAAAGACTCACTTGCATCCAGGATAACGTTTGACTTAAGTGGCTTTAGCTAGTCTTTAGCCGTTCGGGCAGTGGGCTTTGGCCCGCTTCATGGCCTGTTAAGAAGACGGGCAACAGCTCGCAAAGGCTTAGTAACACGCCAGGATCTGGATCGATAAACGCTCTGACGAACCTCGTCGGCGGCCTGCTGGGCAGCCTGTTCGATGGACTGTTGGGTGGCAGCGGCTTGCGCGAGTTGAGTAATGTGGGCCTCTTCAGCGGACTGTTCCGTGGCAGCGGCTTGCGAGAGTTTGATCTGGGCGCGCTGGTGTTCGATCTCCCGGTAGAGGTACATGTTCTGCTGCCGCATCGCCTGTAAGGAGCGGGCGGCACCCTCGTCCTTTGCACGCATGAGCCGCCGAAAATGTGCGGCAATTTTTGGATCAGCCTGTCTTTCCTCAAGCGCCATGCTGCGGAGTCCGTCCACAACCTCTTTGGTCTCTTCCAAAAGACGACGGCCGGAACGTTGATCTGGCTCCACGTAAGTTCCTTCACACCATTCGTTCCAAGAGTGCAGAAAGACAATCCGCTCATCTAGTGAGTAGCGTCGCCGAGTATCGAGAAGCGCCTGAGACAACCACAGCTTATAGGCATCATTGTCCGAGTTGATCTGAACCATGGCTCGCGAACCATAGCGAGGGGTATTATCCCAAGGCGCCATGACGGTGCGAAAACGCTTGTAGTCGGGGAAGGGCCGACCCATATGAAAGGATGCGAATTTTCGATAGTCGACAATGCGGCCCTGAAATCCTTCTTTCAGGCCAAGATGTTTATTGTCCTGCAAGATGACCTGCTCAGGAACAACGTTGGAAGGAATTTCATAAGACGCGTCGAAGCCAATCTCCCTAGGATGGAATTGATTACCTGCCCAATCATCAACCATCAAGAGGTAGAGGCCGGGAAAGCCATTTTTGACGGCCTGATTGCGCCACAATTCAGTGGATTGCAGAATGTTGGGGAATAACTGGGTCTTGTATATGGCAAGGACGGGTTTGCCTTGAACCTTGACATAGCGATGATCAGCCAAAACCGGCAACAGTTCGCGAATGAAGGCAAGATCGTCTTCCGGTGAGTGGTTCTGCGAAATGATAATTTCGTTATCCCCGCCATCCCAGCGGCGGGTCCAGTTTTCATTAGCCCACAAGAAAAAGAAAGGCGCCTCGATGTCCGATTTGATGTAGTTATCGATCGGCTTGTACAGCAGCTTCTTACCTTGAAAATAGTAGTAGTAAAAGCAAAATCCGTCAATCCCGTGATTGTTTGCCAGCTTGACTTGCTCCCGCATCACGTCGATGGATCGAAGGTCATAATAACCGAGCTCACCGGGAAGACGTGGCTGATAATGGCCCTTAAAGAGCGGTTTGGCTTTGATCACGTTGTCCCACTCAGTGAAGCCCGGCCAGTGGCCGTAATTATTCTCGGCGATGGGGTGAAATTGAGGCAGGTAAAAGGCAAAGATACGTGGGAGCGATTCCTCTTCGCCGGTAGAAGTTGTTGCGACCGGGGAGTGAGTCGACAAACTGGCGAGCGTCGCGGCGATATGCCCAGTGGGCAGGTGAGCTTCAGCAACAGTGGAGGATGCGTAATCGCACGGCCGCAATCCTTCCGTCCGACCGAAGTAGAGGTAGTGCTGTAAGGGATCCGTAACGACCACCAGATCCGGACGCTGGGTGTTATACCAAGCCGCATCGAAGCCAGGCCCGGGCGAGTGACCAGACTGCGCCCCCACGGTGATGAAGTAATCGAGAGAATCAACGCCACTTTGTAACGCCTCGGGATAATGAGTGACATACCAGGCATGATCGAAAAAGCCTGAGTCCAACACCATACGCTGGTAATTGGCATCCGTGGGCACAAGTGAGACAGGCGAGGAGGGGATGGCGTCGGTGGCGAGGACCCGGGCATCACGCTCTTCCAGAACATGCACCAGGTAGCGGGTAGCCTCGATAACTTCGTCCAGTGGTATCTCGGCCACGGCACCCGTGAAATTACGCACCAATCGCACCTCGGGTGAACGGCTCGCATAGAAGCCTGTGAAAGGCGTATACTGCCTGAAAAAACCGATCCGTCCCAGCAAAATGATGCCGGGTGTTTCGACTGCATTAGCAAAGTGGGCAGGTCCGCTGTCGACGCCGATGTAAAAGCGCGCTCTACGGATGACTTCTGCTGTTTGCAGCAGACTGGTGCGATTAACCAAGTCAATTACCGAAGAGGACAAGGCAGAGGATTTTGCGTCGTCGTCATCCTTCGTTTTCGGAGGGCCGAGGCTTTGCTTCGTGGAACCGATCTCGACAACGGGTAACCCTAACTCGTCAACGAGAAGGCGCACCAGCGGCCGCCATTTTTCGTTCGGCCAGTCTTTCACAGGTGAGTTTGATGCGCGGTGAATAACGCAGTATTGCGATGGCAATTGCAGCTGATCGACCGCCAGGCTATGATCTTGCGTTAGATATACCTGTGGCTGCGCGGATAACTTAGTTAGTCCCGCGCCCTGGCAAAAGGCTTCAAGGATGGGCCCATAGTCGAAATACTCGTATGCGTTGACGAAAGGGTTTCCGTGCTCTTTAATTAGGGGGACACGACACTCTTCACACACACGCAAATTGACGTGCAAATCGACGATTAGATCAGTCTTACTGTGTCTGTAGAGCTTTATCCAATCGGTCAAACAGCCTAAGACGATGGTTTCGTCGATATGAGGATTGCCATCAATGAGTTCGCGATATGGTTTGAGGATCGCCCACGCTATGTGTGCGCCCGGATGTTTCTCACGCAGATAGCGCGCGACTGGTTCGCAAGCAACTACGTCCCCAAAATGTTCGATCAACCCGATCAGTATCTTCATCTCACATCAACCCTATAGAAAGACAAATGGTAACAGCTAAGAAGCCTTCTATAGCAAGGACGGCGGATACGGGTTTGAAAAGCTTGATTGAAGCACTGATGCTGGGTTAGAAGCCTACGGGGGTGACACAAATTCTCTCCCGCCGGAGATGGAGAGAGAGGAACACGGGCTCAAAGGTTTTCAAGCATTTCGGCGCGTGACTACGGGCGCTTATGGAGAACGCA
>JALYIM010000011.1 GCA_030775785.1 Acidobacteriota bacterium | reverse complement strand
CCATACAGCTCACCACCTCTCCCTAGCCAACACCAGCTTAGTTCTAGTCAACCTTAAAAACTGTTCAATTTTGACCAGGTACCTTTTAAGGTACGGCATGGAGATCGACCTTGACGGGGTACACAGTAGACAGCTAAGCGGTCTTAGTCCCGTTCTTGTTGCAGTGCCGTCGTGAAGCCTTGCGCACTTTAATGCCGAAACAAATTCCATCCGAAATTGCTGCGAGGGAGTTCCTAATTTTTTAGGCTTCTTCTTTGAAACAGGAGAAAAGTGCAGGAGTCCCAGTCAACCCAGACGAATATTGAAATTTGAATTTGATGAAAGTTCGGCTATAAAACCGTTCAAGGATTATCATCATCCAGCTGAATTCTATTCTGCGGTAGCGACGGCGGCCTAAGATTTAGCCTCTTGCGGAACGTTTTGGAGATCACCGCTTCTCGTGAGACAGGATGAAGGCTTTCATCTTTTAGGTTTGTGTATCGGAGCAAGAAGAACGGTAAGGAGTCCCGGTTGTCCCTCTCTGTCGGATTTTGAAATTGCAAATTCCACTCGGCCTGAGCCAGGGAAAGCGCGGGAAGTTACGTGCCAGCTTAGATTATGGTCTTACAGAAGAACTGATGCGTCGCCTCAGTCAAGGATCTGCAGAGGAATGATGACTGGGGCCTTTATACGCGAGAAAAGTAGGCAAAGCAACAGTCGGACGAGGACGGGGCGATATGGCTCAGCTTGATCTTTGCGTATTACGTAAACGAGTGCGCATCAAAGGACATGCTGTAAGAATCTGAAAAGCAGCAGACCTTTCTGGCCCGTTAAGCCGATCAGCGTTTTTTACAAATGCCGCATGTTCCACCCCGCTTCGCGCAGAAGCCGCAGTAGTGGCAGTTCTTGCACGCGTGGCAAGGATCGGCACCAATGCACGTCGCAAACATTGCGCCGTGGCCAAAACTGGATGTAACTAGCAGCACGGCTAACATAGTGGCAGTTAAGATCCCCGAACAGACGTTATTCATGGTAGACCTCATGATCAGCTCTCTAGGCGTTCGGATTTCCTGGCAAAAGTTCATGGCGTGGCCAGATTCAGCGGCTTTCAGGCTGGGCTCCCCATCTGACCTAAATCGACCCCCGAGGTTAGCGAACCCTTGAGGGGCTTCTATAGCGATGTCTACTGTGATACCGACACGGATAACTGACGACCAAATCGTGAGCAGGATCTTGCAGTGCAAGGCAGACATCGGAGAGCCAATTGCCGGTAGTATCTGTATAAGCGAACCGCACCAAAACGTATATAGTGGCGGAACGCTCGTGAATTTGTTTTATTTGTTCCTCTGTTAAAGGCGGCGTTATGTGCGTTTGAAATGCAGGTGCATGCGGCCTTAGCGTATCCACGGATTGGCTCTTTTGAATTTCAGCTGCCCAGGTCTTTTCGAACTGAGTAGCAAACTGTCTTTCGGTCGCCAAGTCGTGTATCTTCCCAAAATAAAATCCGACCGCTTGAAGAACATGCCGCGCCTCATCCTTTCCCATATTTGTAAAATAAGCATTGAACCGCAATTGTTGGCCCGGCACAAGACTCACGACCGGCACTAGCGGTTTCAGTTCTACCAATTCCACCGTTGCATACGGCTGGGTATTTTCCAAAGTCTGCTTGCCCGTAGCGGGCATGTCTTGGAGGTTCAATATTGTGGTGTCGCTATTTTCTACCGCATGCTGCAGATCGTTTGCAATTTTTTCAAAGTGTGATTGCTCCGTAGCACGGCTGCTCCTTTGCTTCTCGTCGTTCTCGGTACGATCGGCATAGATTGACCTAAGCTCCAGAACCGTAAAAATGAAGAACACAGCTAGCCATAGAGCTTTTTCCCACTTGTCCATTTTTTCCAAAGGCCGGAAAAGTTGGACTAGAACAGCAATTAGTCCCATTACACCAATGCAAACGCCAACGGGGGGGTGCCATCCGTTCAACATTCAAGCGACGCCTTGAGCTGGATTGGCGTCCACTCTTGCTGCCGGAACTACCAGCGTTGGCATTGCGATAGGATCGGTAAATGCCGCAGTTACTTTGACGGTGAATCCAGCGGCGCTGGTATCAATCACCATCAGTCCGCAGTCTCCAACAATCTCACTAGGTACTTCCCAGGTATTCACAGCGATGGGTACGTACACAGACGGAACCAACGTGGATGTCACTTCGCTTGTCGCGTGGAGTTCGTCATCCATTCCGGTGTCAATCATTAGCAATACTCCCGGAAGTAATGGCTTGGCCACCAGCGCCGGAGTGGGGACAGCGAGCATCACTGCAACGCTCGGTTCGGTTTTCAGTTCCACGACATTGACGGTCGGACAACCTTCACTGGTTTCTATTGCGGTCACGCCTGCGAACCCGACGATCCCTCTGGGTACATCACAGCAATTTATTGCGACGGGCACCTACACAGACGGCAGCGCGCAGGACCTCACTGCCTCTGCGACCTGGAGTTCCTCTGTGCCGGCTGTTGCCAACGCCGGAGTTGGCGGTTCAGCGACCAGCTTTTCCCAAGGCGCCACCATAATCAGCGCGGTATCCGGCACGATTACCGGCTCAGCCACTCTCACTGTTAGCGCGCCAAGTTTGCTGGCTTTGACGGTAACGCCTCCGAGCGCGTCCATTCCGCTGGGAACGGTTCAGCAATTTTCGGCGGTCGCTACCTTCACAGATGGAAGCTCGCAAAACGTAACTGGACAGGTGAACTGGGCTTCTTCCAACGGGACAGTGGCAACCATCAATGGCAACGGGCTTGCCACATCCGTTGCGACAGGCACCGCCGCATTCAGCGCCAATCTGGGCGCTCTTACAGCATCAGCGAATCTATCTGTCACGAAACCTGTACTCACCGCAATTTCAGTTTCTCCTGCGAATACATCGCTGGTCTTAGGAACGACACAGCAGCTGAATGCGATTGGTACTTACACTGACAACAGCACGCAGGACATTACCAATTCTGTTTCATGGAACACGGGTAACCCCACGGTGGCAACAGTGGATGGTCAGGGGCTTGCTACCAGCCTGGCTGTCGGCAGCACTTCTGTGACAGCAACCTCTGGAGCACTGACTGGTTCGGGCACACTTAGTATTACGCCGGCGGTGCTGGTGTCTCTTAAAGTAACTCCGGCAGTTGGCAGCATTGCACTCGGAACGACGCAGCAGTACGGGGCGGTCGGCACTTATACTGACGGCAGTACTCTGGACCTCACCAATACTGTTTCCTGGAGCAGCAGCAATGCCAGCATAGCGAGTGTGGATCCTCAGGGACTCGCCACCAGTGCCGCCATCGGTAGCACAAATGTCATTGCGACGTCGGGAACGATCACAGGATCAACCGCCTTAAACGTTACCCCGGCAGTTTTGGTTTCGATTGCGGTTACCCCTGCCATTCCCAGCGTAGCGTTAGGCATTACTGAACAATTCACCGCGACCGGCACCTTTACCGATAAAAGCACTCAGGATTTGACGAAGACGGCGCAATGGAGTTCAAACACTCCAACCGTCGCGACCATAAGTAATGGTGCAAGTACTGAAGGATTAGCATCTACCGTCGCGACCGGGTCGGCACAGATCAACGCAACTTCGGGTTCGATCAGCGGCACTACTAGCATCAATGTCACGGCTGCCGCTCTCGAATCAATCGCCGTTACCCCAGCGAATTCTTCGATCGCTCTAGGAACTTCTCAGCAATTTGTTGCCACAGGCTCTTTCAGTGACAACAGCACGCTGGATCTGACCTCATCGGTAACCTGGATCTCGGACGATCCATCTGCCGCTACAATTAACAAGACCGGGCTTGCTAACAGGGCCCGGAACGGCAAACATTAGCGCTACATCAGGAACTGTAACCGGCTCTACCGGTTTCACGGTCACTGCCGCCTCCTTGGTATCAATCGTCATTACTCCTCCTGCTGCCTCAATCCCCCTCGGTGCAACGCAACAGTTCACTGCGACCGGAACATACACAGACGGTACGACACAGAATGTAACCAGTTCCGGGCATTGGAGTTCCATCGCAGCTAACGTGGCCACTATCAGCAACAGCACACCCACAGCCGGCTTGGCAACCACATTCGCTGCAGGGACTACGAACATCGGAATCGCGCTCGGCTCGGTGAATGCTTCCGCGACGCTGGCAGTTAGCCCAGCAGCATTAGCGTCGATTGTCATCAGCCCTCAATCACCCAGCATCGCGCTTGGCGCTACGCAGGATTTCATCGCCGCCGGCACTTACACCGATGGAACCACGCAGGACGTCACCTCTCTTGTCACTTGGAATTCTTCATCCTCACCCGTGGCGATCATAAGCAACGCAGCGGGCAACAACCGGCTTGCGACCAGCGCCGGAGTCGGCGCAACTACCATTACCCCCACTTTGGGCTCGATATCGGCTTCAACCACTCTGGCAGTAGGACAAGCGTCGTTGGTTTCAATCGCGGTGACGCCTGCGAATGTCTCGATGCCTCTCGGCTCCTCGCAACAGTTCGCCGCCGTCGCCACCTATAGTGATGGATCTCTGCAGGACGTTACGGCCTTGGCAACCTGGACCTCCGCGATGTCGTCGCTTGCTTCCGTCAGCAACGCTCCCGGCAGCAACGGCCTCGCCACAGGAACTGGGCTCGGAAGCGTAACCATTACTGCAAATCTAGGATCAACTTCAGCTTTCGGCGTGCTCACGATAACCCCGGCAAGCGCACTTACGATCACGCTCACCCCTGCTTTGGCCTCTATTGCCGCGGGTGCCACACAGCAGTCACGGCTGTCCTTATTTATAGCGATGGGTCCATGCAGGATGTTACTCAGTCTTCGACCTGGTCATCCTCTACGCCCGCAATTGCAAGCATAAGCAAAACCGGGCTTGCTACTGGAGTTTATCCGGGAAGCGCGAAAATGTTCGCGCGTTTTGGACAGCTTGGAAATTCGGCGACTTTGGCAGTGACGCCTGCAGCGAACGGAGCTAATGCATACTGCGCTATCGGCGACGTTTACACTGGCCAGGTCTCTGATGGCCCGGCTGCATTACCGTCTGCGTGTATGTATACAGGAATTGACGGCACTCCCACTCCAGGGAATATCATTCTTGTACCCCAAGGTGGAAGCGTTACAACCGCACTTACAATCGCCAAATGCGGAGACGTTATCAAGCTTGCTGCTGGAGCGAGCTTTGCGCCATTTAATCTGCCGGCGAAAACCTGCGATCCACTTCACTGGATTCAAATCCGCAGCGATGCTCCTGACACTTCCCTTCCTCCGGAAGGAACACGCATCAATCCCAGCTATGCGGGCGTAGCTTCATTACCCGACCGCCCGCCATTCGCAGGAGGAAACGGAAATGTGATGGCACAAGTAGTCGCGGTGGGCAGAGGATATGCAATCACCACCTCGCAGGGGGCAAATTTCTATCGCATTGGACCAGGTATCGAAATTACCCGGCAGCAAGGTACCGGCCTGAATTACGCACTTGTTGAAGTATCAAGAGCCGATCACGTTATTCTTGATCGCGTCTGGAACCATGGCAGCCCTGTTCTTACCGACGAGAGCAAGCGCGGTATAGATTTGTCGGGGTCAACTAATACCGCAGTCGTTGATTCGTACTTCAACGATTTTAAGTGCATCGCCGGGGGCCTTTGTACTGAAGCTCAAGCCATTCTGGCCGGAATCTTTAATACGCCTCAGGGCCCGCATAAAATATTCAATAACTTTTTGGAAGCCTCCACCGAGAATATTCTCTTTGGCGGCGGAGGGAGCACAGCCACCGTGCCCGCCGATATCGAGATTCGCAGGAACCATCTGTATAGGCCACCCTCTTGGAACGTGAATTCTCCTAATTTCATTGGACAAAAGTACATCGTGAAAAATCACATGGAATTCAAGAACGCGCGCCGCACTCTGTTCGAGGAGAATTACCTTGAAAATACGTGGGGTGGCTTTTCGCAGACGGGCTTCACCATTCTAATGACGCCTCGCGGAGACTGGGCTTCCGTCGAAGATATTACCGTACGTAACGTGCATGTTTTGCATGTTGGTAGCGGATTCCAACTCGTGGCAACCACGTGCGCAGCATCAACCCATTGTTCAACTCCCACCGCTGACTCGGTGGCTGCTGCGCGCTTCAGCATCCACGATGTTTTGATAGAGGATATGAATTCAGCCCTTTACACGGGAAGCAATCTGGTCGCGCAAATCAGTAGCGGGTTCACCAAGAATCCTCCGCTGAACAATGTTTCGCTCGACCACATTACAGTACTGAATCGAGGTAACGCAGGGAACGAGATTCAACTTGGCACGATTCCGACCAATCCGCAGCCAACGATGGGGCCGATTGCGATCACAAACAGCATATTTTTTACCTCGCGATATCCCGTGTGGAGTACGGGCCTACCGTCAATTTGCACCACGGACGGTCAGCCTCTAAAAACCTTCAACGCATGCTTCGCATCATTCAACATAACTGACAATCTGGTGATCGGATACGACGCCCCGGGGACGCAACAATGGGGACCATGGCCGGATGGGAACGCGTTTCCCATCGATCCCACCGTTGTGTTTGTGAATTACAATGGCGGCTGGGGAGGCGACTACCACGTTGCCGCACCGTATCAAAATTCTGGCTTGGATGGGAAAGACCTAGGCGCTGATATTGCTGCAATCCTTAAAGGCGCAGATACAGCCCAATGAACGCTGGCGACTACCTGACGTTTTACAGGTGAGCCTGCGCGTATTTCCGTTGTGAGATTCCTGCAAATCTTGCCTTGGTGGACAAATGTTCCAGTGAATCTACCTCGCTATCCGTCCATTTGAACGCCACCGCTTGGCACCCTTCTTTCAGACGTTCCGGTCTGATGAACATTGACTCTAATGCCGCCAGTACGCCCAAGTACTGCTTCAGATTCGCAGAACTCGAATACGGTATCTAGATTGGTGATCCTCAATACTTCGCGCATCTGCTTGTTGGGATTCGCCAGCTTTAGATAAATACCCGCCGCCTGCAGTGAAACCAGCGCTCCCAGCCCTGCGGCGTCAATGCCATCAACGTGCCTCATATCAATGGTAATGTTTTGTCCCATGTGCCTCGAAGCCGCACACAAAACTTCGGTCTCCACGCCGCGTACGATTTTGCCAAAGCAACTCAGCCTTACTCCATCCTCTGAGTCGTGAACAGTTATGTTCAGCATGTTCGATCCTCCTTAGATCTCGCCTTACTGTTACGACGAACGAGGAGGCATAGAATCGACACCCACGCTATAAAGTTTTTTCAAAAGATCGAATGCCCATAGGGCGAGACGTCACTTTCATCTCGGGATGCGTACTCACTCGGGATCATCCAAGAATGAAGGACGCGCAGAAGTGGTCGAGGTTAGTGGCAAAAAGTCTCGGAAACCCTTGAAACACAGCCCAAATCGTATCCAGGTCTCCGGCATGGAAGTGCCAGCAACGAGTGCAGTCCCGATGAACGCGAACATCCTCAGATTCGTTGGTCCGAGCTTTTCGTTATCGCCGTGGCAATTTATTAATATGTTCGAATCTATTTAGCCTGCTTAGTCCGGTCCGTTGAAAATCGAAATATCGTCGTCGAGTGGAAATGCTGTCCCCGCTTCAACACAACCGTCGGGAACGCGGGATGGTTTGGCGAATCAGGAAAGTGCTGGGTTTCGAGACAGAAGCCGGTGCGGTGATTGATTGGCTTTGACCCCTTGCCATTGATACTTCCATCCAGAAAGTTGCCAGTGTAGAACTGAATGCCAGGCTGCGTGGTTAAGACTTCCAACACCCGCCCAGAGTCAGGATCTACCGCTCGCGCCGCCAGCGAGAGTTTCCCGCGCGGTGCGTCCAACACCCAATTGTGATCGTAGCCGTGCCCAAGTTTAAGTTGCTCGCCGGAAGCGTCAATTCGTTCTCCTATGGCGGTAGGTTTGCGGAAATCGAATGGAGTTCCGGCTACGCTCCGCAACTCGCCGATGGGAATCAATGTTTCATCCACCGGCGTAAAGCGCGAAGCCATTAATGTGAGCTGAGTTTTCAAAATTTCGCCCTTGCCTTGCCCCGCAAGGTTGAAATAAGAATGATTGGTTAAATTCAGAACTGTGTCGTGGTCGGTAGTCGCCGAATATTCGATCTGCAATTCACTTCGGGGGGTCAGTGTAAACGCAACCTGCGCGTTCAAATCTCCTGGATAGCCTTCTTCCCCATCTTTACTCAAATAATGCAAAACTAGATGTTCGCCCTTTGCATCGGAGTAATCCTTTGCCGACCACACCTGTTTATCGAAGCCCTTCAGCCCTCCGTGCAAGGAATTCGGGCCATTGTTGGCAGCAAGGTGATATTCCTTTCCGTCGAGGGTGAACTTTGCTTTGGCTATGCGGTTGGCGTAGCGTCCGACCGTAGCGCCAAAATAAGGACTCTTGGGGGTAAGGTAGCCATTGAAATCGTCGTATCCCAGGACAACATCTTCAATTTTCCCGGCGCGGTCGGGAACCTTCAACGAGACGACGGTCCCGCCATAATTTGTAATAGCGACTTCCATGCCAGCAGCATTTTTCAAAGTGTACAGATAGACTTCTTCACCTTCCGCAGTTTTGCCAAATGATTGTTTGGAAACCGCGCCGGCACCGGCCGCACATGCAATCACACTCAGCATCAAGCAAGCGATCAGAAGTTTCATAAATGCCCCCGTCTTTTATTGAATCAAAATCTTACGCTCATACCGTTTCACGTCATCTGTGCACAATCACATTTGTCGGCCGGACATGAAGTATTCTTCGATATGAAACTTGTCATTGTGCTTTTAGATTACAGCCTTTCCCCAGCTAGAAGCCAAGGCGCAGCCCGCTCAGCTTACGGACTGTGGTGGTATTCCTGCGAGTGGCACCCGGTATCGGCCCAATATTAGGCTTTCCGCGAATCTCTTAGTTGTTCGGGATTCACCGTTCATCGGACGGTTTCTTGTTTTGCGCTATAAGATGGTGGAGTCACTGCGGTGGCTTGATGATCATATCCGAAGTTGCGAAGCGCGCCAAAGTCTCGACTGCAACTGTTTCTCGAACAATTAACTCGAAAAGCGCCGTGCGTCCCGAGACTGCTGAGAGAGTTTGGAAAGTGGTTCGCGCTCTTGGCTATCACCCTAATACCCACGCCCGCGCCCTGGTCTCGGGACGAAGCCAATTACTGGGGTTGATCATTTCGGATATCACGAACCCATTTTTCCCTGAACTGGTTAAAAGCTTCGAGCAGGTCGCATTGAGGCATGGTTTCGAAATCATCGTGGCAAACACCGGCTACGATCCCGAACGCATGTCACATTGTGTGCGTCGCATGTTAGAGCGCAAGGTTGATGGCGTCGCCGTTTTCACGTCAGAGATGGAAGACGGACTTGTCGCTCAACTCGAAGAGCGTCGGATCCCGATTGTATTTCTCGACACGGGACAAGTTCGTAATCGCATCAGTAATATTAAAGTTGATTACGAAAAAGGAATTCACGAAGCAATCAAGCACCTTTTCCATTTGAAGCATCAGCGGATTGCTTTTATCAGCGGACCGCTGGAACTGCGTTCGGCGCAAATTCGCCGGACAGCATTCCTTAAATGGCTCGACCACTACCAACTTCTTTTGGACGACCGGTTGATCGAAAGGGGAAATCACAAAATCGAAGGTGGGGAGGCCGCAATGCAGTGTCTCCTAGCTCTCCCAAAACGCCCTACTGCAGTGCTGGCTTCCAACGATCTCACCGCAATTGGCGCACTGCGGGCTATCTACAGCGCGAACCTCTGTGTGCCGGACGATGTCTCCGTCATAGGTTATGACGACATTGATTTCAGCCGGTTTACACAACCGGCGCTCACGACAGTCCGTTTATCGCGCTCCGAACTTGCCGATAAAGCGCTTGAGGCGCTGACAGCAGTCATTGGACAGAAGACAGTAAGCGGCCGCGAATTTCATGTCGGGACCAAACTGATTGTAAGAGAATCCACAAGAGAGAACCGCGAGAAGCAGGGGGAATTCCCGCAAATGCCGGAGGGCATCTCCGAAAATGAGCATCGCTAACCACTCATTTCTGTTTCAGGCCGACTACCTGTACCAAGGAAATAGAGGACGTTTATCTGCTCTCGCGGCGCGCATCATTCAATGGAACGTTAACATTCAGGCATGAAGGCATAGCCGTCCTCTCTGTCCACAGAGCCGACGGACGCATGGTCTCCAGATCCTCACGTTGTGCGCGAGTTTTCATAATTCTTCCTTAATATTACGTAGCCTCGCTGCCGCGGTCTCAGCGGTGATGTCCCTTTGCGGCGTCCCGAGCATTTCGTATCCCACCATGAACTTGCGCACGGTTGCCGAACGCAAAAGCGGCGGATAGAAGTGAGCATGGAAATGCCACTCGGAGTGTGGTTCGTTGTCTGTCGGGCGTTGATGAAATCCCATGGAATAAGGAAAGGAAACCTGAAAAAGATTGTCGTAGCGCAGGGTCAGTCGCTTAACAACATCCGCTAAAGCATCCCGCTCGTCCGCTGAAAGATCGGTGAGCGCGCCCAAGTGTCGGCGCGACACTATCATAGTTTCGAACGGCCAGACCGCCCAGAAGGGAACAAGTAGCGAAAAGTGGCTATTTTCAAAGACTATGCGATCGCCACGATCTTGTTCGATGGCGAGGTAATCGCACAGGAGGCATGGATGTTTTCCTGCTTCATACTCTTGTAGAGCGACTTGTTCTTTGGCAGGTTCGTTAGGCAATGATGCGCTTGCCCAAATCTGACCATGTGGGTGGGGATTGCTAGCCCCCATCGCGGCCCCGCGATTCTCGAAAATCTGAACGTAATTGATAAAGGGAAGAGCACTCAATCTCTGATACTGCTCTGCCCAAACGTCTATGACACGACGAATTTCCGGACGTGACATCCCTGCCAGCGTCAGGTCGTGCCGTGGCGAGAAACAAACAACCCTGCAGATTCCCGACTCGCTTTCTGCGACGACTACATTATTGAGATTAAGACCGCCGTGTGGGGCATCTGCCAGGAGCGCGGGAAAATCATTGTCGAATACGAATGTGGATCCATATCGCGGATTGATCGCTCCGTCTGCGCGGGTGTTTCCCGGACACATATAACACGCCGGGTCAAAAGTAGGCGGGGCTTCCGCCGCGACCTTTTCCACCTGGCCGAGCCATGGACGCTTGCTCCGATGTGGGGAAACAAGAATCCATTCTCGGGTCAGAGGATTGAAGCGGCGATGCGGATGCTCCTTCAGATCAAAGTCGGCCATGCAATCTCGATTCGCTCATTAGTCCATCACCTCGCCAGCGCCATCCGCGGCCGCGGAGACAAAGATTTGAGGAACAAGGCCAGTAATTTTTTGGTACGTATCCGTCACCTCGGACCGGAATGCGGGCACGGCGGAATCGCGCACCAGATTAATTGTGCAGCCACCGAAACCTCCGCCCGTCATGCGGCAGCCGTATACACCCTCCTTCTTCGATGCCAGGTCCACCATCAGATTCAGTTCGTCGCAACTTACCTCATAGTCATCACGAAGGCTGCGATGGGACTCCCCCATCAAAACTCCAAACAATTCCAGGTCCCCGCTGCGCAATGCCGAAGCAGCGTCTTCCACGCGCGCATTCTCCAGCACGACGTGGCGGCAGCGACGGTAGATTATCTCCGGCAGTTCTCCGGCGTAGCGCTCAAGATCCGATGCATTGACATCGCGCAAGAAGCGTACGTCAGGAAGAAAGCGAGAGAGGAGGCGTACACCCTGCTCGCATTCCGCACGCCGGGCGTTGTACTCGCCACTGGCGAGCGAATGCTTCACCATGGTGTTGCAGACTACCAGGCTGACTCCTGCTGGTAGCGGCAATAGACGGTATTCCAATGAACGGCAGTCGAGCATAAGCGCGTGGCCAGCGCGTCCGCAGCCACTAACGAATTGGTCCATGATTCCAACACGCGCGCCAACAAATTCATTTTCAGCCCGCTGACAGAGCTTCGCCAGACCAACAACGTCTATGGATGTGTCAGACCCTGCCAACAACGCCATGGCGCTTGCGACCTCGATTGCCGCCGACGAACTTAAACCCGATCCGATTGGCACATCACCGCGAATGAGAAGGTCAGCGCCCCGCAAACGATAACCCGCGCGTTCCAGCGCAAGCGCAACTCCAGTAACGTAGTCGCTCCAGTGATTCTTTTTTTTTGGGTCGTCAGCATCGAGGTTGATTTCGACTACATCAGGAAAATTGCAGGATCGCACTGAGACGATGCGGCCCGCGTGACCCCCAACGGCGACCCAGACGTCGTACTGGATGGCGGCGGGCATAACGAAGCCGTCGTTGTAGTCCGTGTGTTCCCCGATAAGATTGACGCGCCCGGGCGCGCGGAACAAACGGGCTGTTCCGCCATAGACATCCTTGAACTGCTTTCGTAAATCGAGGGTCGCGCTTCCAACTGTATTTGTCATTCGAGAATGGCTTCAGTGTGTGGAACGGCTTGCGCGACGGGCGAGCATTACCATGAGGACTCCGAATACTAACATCGGCATGCCCCAGACAAGATTGATGTTGATACCGAGCGACCGCTCGTAAATGTCCTTGCTCCCGAACAGCCCGTAGCCTGACAGCAAAATTCCAAGCACTGTAAACAGTCCGCCGATCGGTAGCCGGATATCCCATCCCATCCTGAATCCCCTTCCTTCAGCGAAAGACCACGTTCAGCACCAGCGTGAGCGCGATTACTAACAACCCGAGTGCCATGGGACGTTTGTACCACTGCAAATCCCCTTCGCTGGGCCGATCGGTCAATGAATAGACCAAGCCCACCAACTCTTTTTCGTCTCTGGGGCGCGTGACCAGACTGACCAGGATCGTAACAACAAAGCAGACGCACCAGGCCCAAATTGCTGTCCAAAAATTCTGCGCCATCTCACTGGGATACGTATGCAATATCATTCCTAGCCAGCCACCCTTTATGCCAGAGACGCCGCCGACCGGTAAGGTAAGTCCGTGGTGGATTGCTGCGGCGGCAGTTCCGCTGATTAAGCCAAGGAAAGCACCATGCCCGGTGGCGCGCTTCCAGAACATGCCCAGTAAAAAGGTCGCGAACAGCGGTGCGTTTACGAAGGCGAACACCAGCTGCAGCATGTCCATGATGTTGTTGAAACGCGTCGCAGCGTAAGCAGCAATCACGGAAAGTCCAATTCCAAAAATTGTCGCCAAACGACCCATCCAAAGATAGTGCTCGTCGCTGGCGCCGCGCCGAATATAGGATTGATAAATATCGTAGGTCCACACGGGGTTGAACGCAGTAACGTTGCCTGCCATCCCAGACATGAAACTTGCCAGAAGTGCAGTCAGGCCAAGGCCAAGAATGCCCGTGGGAAAATAACGCAAGAGCATGTTCGGGATGGCGAGATCATAATCCAGCACCGGCTTGCCATCCCGGTCCAGCACCGGCTCCCCGGTTGCGGCGTTGATTTTCACGGGGATGAGACCTTCGCCCGCACTCTCAGCCAAAGCAATGGGCTGCGACTTTACGGATGGAACCCCTGCACGCGGAACCGCTTGCTTTGGGAGAGCCACCGCAATCAATCCGGGAAGAATGACGAGAAAGGGAAAGAGCATCTTGGGCACGGCGGCAATTAATGGAGTGCGCCGCGCAGCGCTCATGGAATTCGCTGCCATCGCACGCTGGATCACAAGAAAATCTGTGCACCAGTACCCGAACGAGAGTACGAATCCCAAGCCCATTAGCAATCCAAACCACTCCACTCCCAAGGGATTAGTTTGAGGACTCGCCATTCCCACCCAGGAATGCGTGTGGCTCGCGGGCAATTTTTGCGTCAGCCCGTGCCAGCCCCCCACATTTCTCAATCCCAAATAAACCAGGGGCAGGAAGCCGGCAACGATGAGGAAGAATTGCAAAACCTCGTTATAAATGGCGCTGGTGAGTCCACCGAGAAAAATGTAGGCGAGCACGATTAGCGCAGAGACTACGATGCTGAAGTGAAAAATCCACTGCGACCCAATCCCCATTCTTTCAAAAGGAGCCTCGAGTATATGCAGAGTCTGGATCAACCGCGCCATCGCGTACATGGAAATGCCGGATGAGAACACCGTCATAATCGCAAAAGAAATCGCATTTAAACCGCGTGTCTTCTCGTCGAATCGAAGTCGGAGATATTCGGGGACGGAGCGCGCACGGGAGCCGTAGTAGAACGGCATCATGAAAATTCCCACGAACACCATCGCGGGTATGGCGCCGATCCAATAAAAATGACTGGTTGCGATTCCGTATTTCGCGCCTGAGGCAGCCATCCCGATTACTTCCTGGGCGCCCAAGTTTGCAGAAATAAACGCCAGGCCACATACCCAGGCAGGAATGGCGCGGCCGGCAAGGAAGAAATCCGCGCTTGTCTTGACTCTTCGCTTGAGTACGAAGCCGATGCCCAGCACCGACGCGAAGTACACCAGCATGATGACCCAGTCGATGCTTGTGAGGTTCAAAAGTCCGAGGCCTCGAATTGAATTTGCGTTGTGACGGAAGCCTGATGCCGTTCCCAGCGTAGTTACAAAACTCGAATGCTCGGGTCAATTCGACTGGCTGGCCGCACCCGTTTCATAAGGTCCTGGCCACAATGTACTTACCTTGCGCCATCTTCGCCGCGAATAAGGTAGGCGGAGAATTCGTCAGATTGTACTCAACAAGGGCAGAAATGTAAACGGTTACATCTCGCCAGGCTTGTCGGACCAAACAGGACCTGCACCTCACTCCTCCAAATTTACGCGTCCTGCCCGGCGGAGGTACTGCAGTATAGAAATTCGAGACACATGCATCTTGAGATCTTGCACTCAACACGAACTTGCCGTCGTATTCGCTGACTAAGGCTGTAGTAATTTCATCACCATCAACACACATATTGAATCTCGGGCTGAAGGCAAGCCAGCTCTTACACGATGAGCAACCACAGAATATTCAAATTTAAACAATGGCCACTCATTTGGGTTTCGTTAGTATGCCTCGTTGTTCTCGCGGCTACGGGTTGCGGCAAGACAGAAGCGCATGAGCCCGCTGCGCAGCCGTTTCCGGTTCATACTCAGACCGTAAATCTCGCTCCGGTTCCACGAGTGGACGAATACGTCGCTACAGTGAAGTCCCGTCGGTCAGCCAGCATCCAGCCACAAGTGGATGGTTCGCTAAGACGGATTTTGGTGAAGTCTGGTGATCACGTTCATGCCGGACAAGTACTGATGACGATAGATCCGCTGAAGCAGCAGGCAACCGTTGACCAGCAGCGCAGCACCGAAACTCAAAAAAAAGCGGCGCTGGATTACAACCAGCATGAAGTAGATCGTCAACGGCAGTTGTACGAATCCGGTGTGAGCAGCAAGCGGGATTACGAAATTGCCATACAGGCATATGACAATTCAAAAGCTGATTGGCAGTCTTCGACTGCGGCACGCGTCACTCAGCAAAGACAGCTTGCATACTACAGCTTGACGGCTCCGTTCGCTGGAATCGTGGGCGACATTCCAGTGCACGTCGGAGACTACGTTTCGCCGACGACGTTATTGACGACGGTGGACGAGAACACTCAGCTGGAAGCATACGTCTACATTCCCACTGAACGTGCGTCGGACGTACGTATGGGGCTTCCGGTAAACATAATCACGAGTAGCGGGGAATTGATTGAGAGCACCAAAGTCAATTTTGTTTCTCGGCACGTAGACAATGCGTTGCAGGGGATCCTGGTGAAGTCGCCTCTTCGCAGCTCGCTCGACAGGTTTCGAAACGAACAACTGGTGAAAGCAAGAGTGGTATGGAGCACAGCTCCAGCACCAACGATCCCAGTGCTGGCTGTAACGCGCATTGGTGGTCAGTCGTTTGTTTATGTCGCCACCGACGCCAACAACGGAAGTGTCGCCAAACAGCGTGCCGTAACGCTCGGAGATACAGTCGGCAACGACTACGCTGTTAATGGTGGTTTGAAGCCTGGGGAAAAAGTGATCGTCTCAGGTATTCAGTTTCTCATTGATGGGGCGCCGGTTAAGCCGATCAGCTAATCGAGCGCTGGGACTTTCTTAAGAGGACACAGAATTGGTTGATTTTTTCATTAGACGGCCGATTTTTGCCACGGTATGCGCGTTACTGATTATCCTCGCCGGCGCGGTCTCTATTCCGCAGCTGCCGATCTCGTTGTATCCCGCGTTAGCTCCGCCTCAGGTCACGGTCACAAGTAATTACGTGGGTGCAAACGCGCAGGTCGTCGAATCCGCTGTCACGATTCCTCTGGAACAGCAGATTAACGGCGTCCAAGGGATGCACTACATTACGTCCACCAGTTCGAACGACGGCACCAGCAATATTAATGTAACTTTCCGGACGGGATACGATCTGAACATCGCTGCGGTGGACGTCCAGAATCGCGTTGCCACAGCTCAGGGTAGGTTGCCCCAGGAAATTAAGAACACTGGCGTCACCATTACGAAAGCGAATCCAAACTTCGTTTTTGCCGCGGGGTTCTATTCACCCGATAGCAGTCTTACGAACCAATACTTTCGAACTATCTGGATGTTTACGTGAAAGACGCCTTGAAGCGCATCCCGGGCGTTGGTGAAGTGGTCATCTTCGGCGAACGAAAATATGCGATGCGCATCTGGCTTGATCCCACCAAGCTGGCCGCTCGACAGCTGACAGCAGCCCATGTCGTATCTGCTTTGCAGGAACAAAACGTCGAGATACCGGCAGGACAATTGGGACGTCCGCCTGCGGATCCTAAACAACAGTTTCAGGTGACATTGCGAGTCATCGGCCGACTCTCAGATCCGAAAGAATTTGAAAACATCATTATTAAAAACACCCGCAACGGAATCGTCCAACTAAAAGAGGTTGGGCGCGCGGAAATTGGCGCTGAGAGCTACGATACGAATCTTCTCTATAGCGGACACGAAGCCGTCGGCGTAGGTGTGCAGCAGCTTTCGAATGCCAATGCACTCGAAGTGGATAAAGCTGCTAAGGCCGCGCTTGTTGAGCTTTCGAAGTCGTTTCCCCCAGGGATCAAGTACGTGGTCGCTTTTGATACCACGACCGTAGTTGGTGATTCGGTGAGGGAAGTCATCACTACTCTGGAAGAAGCCTTCTTATCGTCATCATCGTTATTTTCTTCTTCTTGCTTGACTGGCGCGCCACCATCATTCCTGCGGTCACAATTCCGGTATCCCTGATTGGCACCTTTGCTTTCATCAATGCCTTCAATTTTTCCATCAATTCGCTGACGCTTTTTGGGATCACTCTGGCGACCGGACTGGTCGTTGACGACGCAATTGTCGTAATCGAAAATGCGCAGCGCCACATCAACGAGGACCATACTGATTCGCACACTGCGACCTCGGCGGCCATGCGTGAGGTATCTAGTGCTGTAGTTGCCACTTCGCTGGTTTTGATCTCGGTGTTTGTGCCGGTGTCGTTTTTTCCCGGCACTACTGGAATTCTGTATCGGCAATTCTCGTTGACTATCGCTTTCTCAATTGCCATTTCGCTCTTTAACGCGCTTACTCTGTCGCCGGCGTTGGCCGCGCTGCTGCTGCGAGGCGAAGAACACAAATATTCAATTTTCGATTGGACGCACCTCGAATGGCTTTCAAGCGGATACCGCAAAGCTGCCCATGGGATTGACAATGCGATCCACGGAATAGCCTTGGCTTACGGTAAAGCCATTTGCAAAGTCTTAGACTTTCGCTATGCCATGATCGTGCTGTTTCTGGTAGGGCTGGCTGCCACCGGCTATATGTACGTCCACGTTCCTACTGGATTCGTTCCGCAGGAAGACCAGAATTATTTCATCGTCGTGGTGCAAGCTCCGCAGGGAGCTTCGCTTTCGTATACGACGGATGTGGCAAAGCAAGCCGAGCACATATTGCGCGCCGATCCGGATGTGTTCGGAACATTTGCGGTACCTGGGTTTTCACTCGCAGGTGGCAGCTCTTCGAATTACGGTCTGATTTTTGCTCCGCTCAAGCCTATTGACGAACGCAAGGGCAAGGGACATGCAGCCAGCGACATCGTGGCACGCGTCTCGCCGAAGTTGTTCGGCGTTCCCGGAGCAATCGTGGCTGCGTTCGAACCGCCCGCTATTCAAGGACTGGGGAGCTTCGGTGGATTTCAGTTCGAGTTGCAGGACTTGGGCCGCAATACACTACAGGATATTGACAGCGTCGCTCATAAGATCGTCGGCGGCATCCGTCAACGAGCGGACCTGCGTGGACTTTTCACGAGCTTCACCGCTAACGATCCGCAGCAACTAGTTCAGATAGACCGTGAGAAAGCCAAGGCTATCGGTGTTCCCATCAGTCAGGTTACCCAGGCTCTCGGCGTTTATATGGGTTCCGAATATGTGAACGATTTCGACTTTAACAACCGCTCCTACCGCGTCTACGTGCAAGCCGATCAACCCTTCCGCATGAACGCGCGCGACCTGCGGCAATACTACGTTCGTTCCGAATCCAACGGACTGGTGCCGCTAGGAAACATCGTCACTCTGAAGGAAACGTCCGGGCCTCAGGTAATCAATCACTACAATCTTTTCCGGTCCGCCGAAATAGATGGAGCCGCAGCGCCTGGATACAGTTCCAGCCAAGGTCTGAAAGCAATGGAGGGATTGGCGAAGCAGCACATGTTGCAGGGAATGTCATTCAGTTGGACTGGGTTGGCGCTTGAAGAGGTCGAAAGCGGCGGCACAGCGATCATTATCTTTGGCCTTGGCCTGCTGGTGGTGTATCTCACTCTGTCCGCGCAATATGAGAGCTTCGCTCTCCCCTTCATCATCCTGCTGGCGGTTCCGATGGCAGTACTTGGAGCGCTCCTCTTCGTCTCGATGCGCGGATTAGTGGACGATGTCTACGTACAAATAGGTTTGGTGATGCTGATCGGACTGTCTGCCAAAAACTCCATTCTGATCGTGGAATTTGCCGAACAGTTGATCGAGCAGGGTCGGTCCATCATTGACGCGGCGATCGAGGCTGCTGAATTGCGGTTGCGTCCCATCTTGATGACGTCTTTTGCTTTCGTGCTTGGCGTACTTCCGCTTTATTTCGCAACTGGAGCGGGCAAGTTAGGCCGGCATTCCGTCGGAACAGCGATCGTTGGCGGCATGCTGTTCTCCACGATACTCAACCTGTTTTTTATTCCCGTTCTTTATGTCATCGTCAAAACGCTTCTGGGTTCAGTTTCAAAGAAGAAGGAAGCAGAAACCAAAGAGCTGGCAAAAGTCGCGTAATAAATCATCGGCTCCCTGCTGCTGAAGAAGCCTTAATTTGCTTAAACAAGCCCCACTAGATGGGCGCTTCGCCTCGGCGAACCAACCCCGCGCCCTGGAACAAACCTTCAATTGAAATGAGCCGGTCTTCTAAAGACGGCTTGCGTCTTGAATTCAGGAATGGCGGCAATGTAACTTTCGAAGTGTTGGCGCATCAACCGAACTGAGCACGAGAAAAGCATGAGTATTAACAAAGTTCAACTTTCAATGATCGTCCTCCTTGCGTTAAGTGCGATGCTGGCGATACGACCTGAGCTTCTCCATGGAGTTGACGCGCAAACGCCTGTGCTGGTGGAACTGTTCACTTCAGAGGGATGCTCGAGCTGTCCTCCCGCTGACAAACTGCTACAAAGATTGGACAGGCAATCGATTCCCGGCCAGGAAACGATCGTGCTGAGCGAGCACGTGGACTACTGGAACCATATCGGCTGGAAAGATCCGTACTCCGCTCATTTTTTCAGCGAGCGGCAAAGCGCGTATGCCGAGCGTTTTGGGTTGGACGGCGTCTACACTCCGCAAATGGTGGTGGATGGGACCAGCGAGTTCGTAGGCAGCGACTCTAGATTGGCTGACAAAGCCTTTAAAAAGGCGGTGAGTACTGCCAAGATTCCGGTGCACTTGTCATCAATTTCAGTGGACGGATCGCACGTGGTGCATGCTCATCTTGAAACCGGGTTACTGGATTCGTCCTTCGGAATTAGTGGTGCGGAATTATACGTTGCCGTCGCCCTCAATCGAGCGGAATCGCAGGTCTCCGCTGGCGAAAATTCGGGACGTCGATTGGCACATGTATCCGTAGTCCGAAGTCTGACAAAGATTACCTATTTAAAACAGGGAGAAGACTTCAAGAAAGACGTCCAACTCAATTTGGGTCCGGAGTCCGATTCGCGCAATCTGCGCCTGATAGCGTTTATTCAGGAATCGAAACAGGGCCGGATACTGGGAGCGGCCGCCGTGCAAGTGAGCCCCAATTGAAAAACCTTTTGAGACGTGTCGTCGTCACTCACAGCCTTCTATGTACATGAAAGTTGCATTGGCAAACTTCTTCGGCTCTACATAAAGCACCCTTCGTTATCTTTGTCGTCCGTCAGCGAAGGTTCTGCATGGAGCACCGAGTTCAGTTCAGCCAGGGTCATGCCAATTTTGACGGGGCCGATGCCATCTTCACGCAGTACCCAAGCGATTCCTCTACTTCCTGGATGTTGGGCTGCACACACTACCGAACCTGTTAGTGAAAGCAGCGTCCAAAAGAGCAGATTGACCAGCATGTGAATTGTCTCCCGTGACGAAGGTTTTATAGCCGGGTTTGCAACTT
>JALYIM010000010.1 GCA_030775785.1 Acidobacteriota bacterium | reverse complement strand
AACTCTTCAATGCATTCAATCACACTCAGTTCTTCAGTCCTCACAATACTGGAGGCAGCAGCAACTTCGGACAGATCACGCAAGCGCGCGATCCCAGGATTGTTCAATTCGCTTTGAAGCTTTATTTTTAGGAGGCGATTCGCTTGATCGCCCTTGCCTGTTTATGCGCAACAACTATTTCTTTGTTTTCGCATTTGTCACTGACCTTGGAGCCCTGCGTTATGCTGCCTACATTCTGGAGTTTAATTTTGGCGTCAACCCTGATGTTGGCTCTTGAGCCGCATGCACTCGCTATCGAAAAGACCAAAATCTCACTGGATGAATTTTTTAATTCAGTTGACTATGACGCTGTCGAGCTGTCGCCGAACGGCAACGCTGTAATCATCGGCACTGCACGTGCCGACTGGGAACGAAACATCTTCAGACACGACCTTTGGTTGTATCGCAATGTCTCCGCTAGGAAAAATTCTTTAGTGCAGCTTACTCAATCCGGCTACGACTCAGCGCCGCAGTGGTCCCCCGATGGCAAATGGATCGCTTTTCTTTCCGGCCGTGAGTCCGGGACGAGCAAGAACGCTCTTTCAGGTGAATCGGGCAAAGACGAAAATATAAACCAAATTTATTTAATCGCCACTGATGGTGGCGAGGCATTTCCTGTCACCGAAGGAAACGAAGAGGTCCATGCCTTTTCGTGGGGCTCTGACTCGAACACTCTCTATTTTGCGACGCGTGTGCCGTGGAGCGAAGGACAAAACGACGATTACCGGCACCAATGGAAGGACACGATTCAGTATCGGGGCGCAGAGCGCGGCGACGTGATATTCGCAATAACCGTATCCTCCGCACTATCCCGGCACCGCGAGTTGCCGAAAAAGCTGCCAAATGAAAAGGGCGAGGAAAAAGATAAAAGCGATAGTACAGAGGGCTCTCGATCGATAGCGAGGACTCCCTGGCGCGTGTCCGAAATAGTCATTTCCCCGGATGGAGCGAAATTGGCGTTCCAGACGACATCTATTTCGGAACGCCAGGAGAAAGTAGAAGAGTTCGAAATCTATGTCGTGGATTTAGCACAATCTTCGCTTGAACATGATCCCGTACAGGTAACCCATAATCAGGCAGTCGAACAGCATGTGCGCTGGGCTCCGGACAATCGACACATTTCTTTCACGGTCGAGGTTGGAGATGTGGAAGACCACTATCGAGATTTGCAGCCCCATTTGTACTGGGTAGATACGGATAACAAAAAAGTGCAGCAATGGAACCGGGAATTTGCTGGCTCTGTCAGCGGTTATGAATGGTCCAATGCGGGCGCGCTGATTGAGGCTCGATCGGGGACTGAAGTTCCTGTATATTTAGCTACCTCCCCTGAAAACTCGCTGGTAAAGATGGATTGCTGGCCTGGGACTTATAGCCATATCTCAACCGCTAAGCGCTCGAAAAGTGTTGCATTCGTGTATTCCTCGCTAGGAACACCGGCGGAAGTCTATCTTTCGGATACCAGTTCACCGAGCAGCGCCCGCCCAATCACAACTTTCAATGAATTATTTACGGAACGCGAACTTCCTCAGGGAGAGCCGTATAGATGGACAGCAGACGATGGCAGCAAGATAGAAGGGATGCTTATCTATCCTCCTGGTAAGTTTCGGGAGAAACATCTTCCTGTGTTTACCCTCATTCATGGGGGTCCGGCTGACGCGGACGGAAACCATTTTGAGGCGGACTGGTATCAGTGGGACCGACTAGCCGCCACCCAAGGATGGCTGGTTTTTGAGCCGAATTATCGCGGCTCTACGGGTTACGGGGATAAGTTTCTTATGGGTATCGTGCCTGAGATAGTCTCACGTCCCGGGAAAGATATCCTCGAGGGAATTGACGCTTTAGAGAGGGATGGAATTGCAGATCCGACTCGACTGGCGGTTGGCGGATACAGCTATGGCGGATACATGACTAATTGGCTGATTACTCAAACTACGCGGTTCAAAGCGGCCGTAACTGGGGCTGGTGCAGTGGAACACATCGGAAACTGGGGAAATGATGACACGACTTTTGACGATGCGTATTTTTTGGGAGGCAAGCCATGGGAGGCAGCTCAGCGGTATCACGACCAGGCGGCAATTTTCCAAATCTACAAAGTCGCCACTCCCACGCATATTGTGGCCGGGGGGGACGACGTTCGCGTCGCAGTAATGGAGGATTACCTCCTAGACAGAGCCTTGCATACACTCAACGTTCCTAGCACATTACTGATTTTTCCAGGCGAGGGACATTCGCTCGAAAAGAACCCGTGGCACGGAAAGATAAAAGTACGCGAAGAGCTTAAGTGGCTGCAAAAATATGGCGACATTAGAATTGACTAGGGATACAAGGAGGCCCGGACACCTGCGTGCGTAAGCCCGTCAGTCGGCGCACTAGGAATAGCCCGCTGACCAAGGAAGAAGGGCTGCAAAATCTGATGTGCTTTTAGGAAAGGGAGTTGCAACACTTTACCGATTCACGCTGTAGGGAATGACGCACTCTGCTCTGGGGCCGAATTCCTCATCCGTTCTACTTATCGAATCCTAAGGTATTAAAAGAGATGGTAGATTTTTATGAGGGCCCGACTAAACAATCGCTAAGCCGGTGAAAGCGTCCCTTACACCAGGGTTCGACGTGTCGAACTCTGCGAGAGGCCGCTTGCTTCGTTCCCTAAATAGGATTGTGCGGCGAACTGGCTGTCGCTGAGGTGGTAGTTTCCCTCAGGGGTAGCGCAAAAGGTTTGCCGCTGCGCCTATGAGCAACAGCGGCAAAAAGTTAAAGTTTTGCATTTAACGCCTGGCTTCATCCGCATCTTCTGCCAAGTCGATCACCAGGGCAAAGAACTCCTTCGACTGACCGATGAACAGTCCATCCGCGGCTAGAGCTTTAACCGCGCCCATTGCCGCACCCTTTGTGTTTGTCGGGCGAATGATCGAAACCACCGGGAACTTTCGGCTCAAGAAAGGGCATGGCTCGGGCATGATCAGGTTGGTCTGGTAGTCTTCCCCGCCAAACGGTGGCGAATTGAGATCGGGAAAGACCAGCTTAGGATTAGTGGGATCAGTCAGAGGAGCTAGAGGAGGGTGGACCGCATTCCCAGCCTTGTCGTGCCAGGTTTGAAAGTGGGCTGTCTCCGTTGGTCCGATGCTTAGTAAGATTCGCAAAACCTCCGGGTTAGAAACCCGTTGGGCCAGCGAAGGATAGAGGCTCGTGCCGCCCTGCTCGATAAAACAAAAGTGAAACGCAGCTGTATTGGCAATCGCCTGGATGTGATCGGTAGGCGTCAGATCGGAATCAGTTCTAGGAATTGCTGGGTACTGCCCATCAGCCAGACTGGGAACAGCTTGTGGGAATTTGAAGTTGGGGTCGAGATCGGGATTGTGAGCGCGGCTTCGGTATCGGGTGTACCAGCTAGTGTCGACGGTAAGCTGCATAAGGTTGGTGAGCCGTCCGATCTGCTGCGCTCCAGTCGCCTTGCTACTCGGCAAAGTACGGAACGGATCGAGATTAACCGTATCGGCATTCTTTGAAGCCAAGTATGCGTTGATGAACTGGAAGTGCGTCATCTCATCCTCAGTGTTGTCATGGATATACTGATCCATATCGCCATCAAGGTTTTTCAGGGCAGTAATATAGGGTGGACTCCCACTCCCGCCCGGGACTTCGCTGTCTTGGATTCCTCCCAGCTCGTTGTACTGCTGCCAGAGGTCGGTCTCAATGATTTCAGCGGCAGCCAAAAATCGCAGAATTGCAGCATCACCCCTACTCAAACTCCCGCTCTGTTCCTCGCCCCCTTTGGTTAGAGCAGATGAGCTATGAGCCAACAGTCCTGCGCTCAACGTCGCGCCACCTGCGGCGGTTAATCCAGTTTTCACGAACTTACGTCGATTGATCGAAGTTTTTAAGTCTTTCAGTAGCTCAGTCATAAGAATCTCCTCAGGAAAGGAGTCTGACGCCTCCAAGGGGTGCAATTGTCATGAGAATGTAAAAAGTTTGAATGGTTTTGCCGGCGTTGATGGTGAATGACAATGACGTCGACAACAAATCCAGTTGCATTGGGCTACAACTTGTACTTCTCTCCCAGAAAGGGCAAGCCATCGATTTATCAGCGGTAACAATGAGTCGGATACGGATTGAGCAAGGGGCCTATGGGAAACCGAAGCCTCGGTACGCTGACCGGTTAGATGAACCACCGACAGACGCGAGGGCGCGAGTTAATTCGTGCCACATCACTGGGGGTTAAGATTGTGTCCAC
>JALYIM010000009.1 GCA_030775785.1 Acidobacteriota bacterium | reverse complement strand
TGGGAAAGCCCTCGATACAAAACAAGATGTCGCCGCCAGTGGGCTTCAATCCGGTGGACCAACCCCCGGTCGTTAATCTCTCCGTCACCCCCGCCTCCGGAGCGGCACCGCTGGCAGTAACGGCCTCTACTGCGGGCTCTGCCGACCCCGATGGCAACATTGCTTCCTCCAAGATTGATTTTGGCGACGGCACAGTTGTGAGCGGCCCCACGGCAACTCACACTTATGCGGCGCCGGGTCCGTACACACTATTAGCAAATGCCACCGACAACGCCGGCCTGGCAGGTAATGCAACTTCGGTCGTCAGGGTCGCAGCGCTGGCGCAAGCAGGCGTTTTAATTTCTTCTCCGGCTTCTGGGGCGAGTGCGACGTCTGACGTTCAGGTAGTTGCCGATGCAGTCTCTCGGCATCCAATCTCTTCCTTTACAGTTCTGGTGGATGGACAAACCATCTACCAGATAGCCTCAGCGCATATTGATACAATTTGAAGGTTTCTCCCGGAGCCCATGTTTTGCAGATGCAGGCAACCGACTCCGCTCAAGCTACTGTTTCATCGAGCGTCAGTATTACGGTGCAGGGGACGATTCCGCCCCCGATTGCGGCACTCGCGCTTTCGGTACCCGCAGGCGCACCTCCCGATACCATCCTCGCGTGTACGGCAGGTTCCACCGGATTCATCAGCTCGTCAAGCGTGGATTTCGGCGACGGAACCGTGCAGAAGGGAGTAGCGGAGATTCATACTTACGCGGATTCGCAACCGCATGACGTGACAGCGACCATCACCGACGTAGACGGAGTCACATCCACTGCCACCGCCACCGCGTTGGGAACTGGACCCGATTTCGGTTTTGGAATTTCTCCGGCGAACGCCAGCATACACGTAGGGCAGCAAGCCGCAATCAATCTGAGTGTGTCGGCCAACAATGGCGCATTCAACAGTGCAATCTCTTTTGCGTGTTCGTCCGGATTGCCCGCCGGCGCAACCTGTTCCTTCTCACCCTCGTCGGTCACACCGTCAAGCGGCACAGCGACTTCCAGGCTCACAATTTCAACCAAGGCATCATCCGCGCTTCTGCAACTTCCGGGGCCGCAGACGCTTTCGCCACTCTATTCACTGTGGATCGGACTGCCTGGCCTCCTTCTCGCCGGTGCGAGACGCAGAAAAGCGCGATCAAACGTAAATAAAGTCTGGTTCGTAGCTTGCATCTTGATTTTGATAGCCGTCCAGTTGGGATGCGGTGGCGGTGGCGGCGGTTCATCATCGGCAGGTACCCAGACCTCATCCCCACAAGTTGGAAACTTCACGGTTTCAGTGAGCGCCACTTCGGGATCGCTACATCATTCGATTCAGGTCGCTCTCACCATTAATTAACTGCGAGGCTGGCGCACGCCACTTCACTCCACACCGCTCATAGACCAAATGTCGCCACCCTGTGGCCTGAAGCGATCAAACAGTACCCACTTGCCGTCCGGCGACCAGACAGGGTAGTCAATTCTCACGTCGGGATCGGGAAATTCGTAAACTTTCTCCGGCTTTCCACTCTTGATTGGCGAGACCCACAGCACCCTGTGACCCACAACGTCCACAATCCGGGAACGATCAGGCGAAAACGACATGTGGGAGCCTCCCATGATTTCGGCGAACGGTTGAGGATCGCTTCCTTCAACGGACACCCTCATGACAGCGGGTTTACCGCTGCATGTGCATCGAAAAATTACATCTTTGCCGTCATCGGACCAGCGCATAAAATGTCCCGTCACTCCAACGTTCGTCAGGCGGCGCGGACTGCTTCCATCCGCTTTCATTACCCAGACCTCTAGTCGGCCGCTTTGGTCAGATTGGTATGCGATCAGTTCGCCGTCTGGAGAAAAAAATGGATTGACGCTCAAACCAGCATTCGAAGTCAGTCGAGTCAAGGCACCGCTGGTGACGGCTACCTTCCAGATGTTTGGACTGCCCGAACGTGAAGAGAAGAAGACAATCGTTTTCGCATCCGGCGACCAGGTCGGCTGGAAGTCTCCTCCATTCCCGGAGGTGAGTTGCCGGGTCGTCGAATCCACTAAGGAAAACAGCCACACGTTCATGTCTCCAGCACGGTCGGAGTTAAAAGCAATCATCTTACCGTCAGGAGACCATGCGCCTCGGCTGTCTTCTCGCGTCGTGCTGATCAGCGATTCCGGATCTCCGCTTGGCAGGCCTGCCGGCGGAAGAACTGGGAGCCTCCAAATATCCGCATTCTGGCGCAGCGTGGCGTAGGCGAGACGTTTGCTGTCCGGCGAGGTGGAAACCTCGATATCTTGCCCCGCTCCGGTCGTCACTTGTTGCAGCGGCCCATCCGGAGTTCCATCTTGCTTGATGGGCGACCGCCATATATTGATTCCGCCGCTCGGATAAGACGAAAAATATATGAATTTTCCGGACGCTGACCATGCAGGACGCACATTGCTGAAAAAATCGTTGGTGATCCAACTCATTTTCTTTGAATCGAGATTCACTACGCGAATGTCGAATTTTGTTCGCGCGAGGTTCTGAAAAGCAATCTTCTTGCCATCGGGAGACCACGCTGGTGCAATGTGCGCAACCTCTTCGCTAGTATCGGTCGTAACCTGTTGCGGATTGTGGCCTTCCCTGTCGAGCACCCAGATGCGCCGCGGACCAGCCCAAGATGCATCCACTGCTAAGCGCGCTCCGTCGGGCGAATAAGACGGGTTGAAGGCGTTCTCAACTAACTTGACGTCCTTGCCGGATCCGATGTCGAGCACCCAAATATCTCCATCGTGAAATTGGCCGAAGACATCGCCGGGCTGTAGCTTCACTCCGGGTTGGCGGGCACGTAAAAAAGCAATTTGCTTTCCGTCCGGCGACCATGTCGGCTGAAGTTCGTCAAAATCTCCGTGGGTGAGCTGCGAGTCTTGCCCGGAAGCTAATTCTTTTCGGAAAATCTTGCGAATTTTCCCGACCTCCCCTGTGTACGCCAGGCCTTTGCCATCCGGAGACCACGCGGGATATTCTTCGACGCCTTCGGCGAAGGTCACCTGAGAGAGTGTTGTATGCAGAGCTACTGGTGCGCCTTTCCACCTCGCTCCAATTACGAAGAACGCACCGAGAATTAGAATCCCGCAAGCTACAGCCGGGATCAACCAAGATGGCCGCAGCCTTCGTTGCGTCGGTAGCTGTTGGGCCGCGATTCCCGATTCCCTGTCACGCTTCAAGCGCTGTAAGTCGGTGCGCATATCAGCGGCGCTCTGATAGCGAAGGTTCTGGTCTTTCTCCAGGGCTTTGTTAATGACATCTTCCAGCTTGACAGGCAGATCTGGATTCAGCCGCATCACTGACGTCGGAGTTCCATCCAGGATATTTTTGAATATGACCGCAGCGCTCTCGCCACGAAAGGGCAATGTGCCCGTAGACATTTCGTAAAGCACCGCTCCAAAGGAAAACAGATCGGTCCGGGCATCCAATTCCGCAGCCCGCGCCTGTTCCGGAGACATGTACGCAATCGTCCCGAGCGTGGAACCGGGACTGGTCAAGTGCTCATCAAGGGTTCCGGTCTGTGTGCTGGCAGAACCCTCCCGATCATTATTCGAAGTGACCTTCGCCAGTCCAAAATCAAGAATCTTGGCGTGCCCGCGCTTAGTAACGAAAATGTTCGCCGGCTTTATATCGCGGTGAACGATACCGCTACTGTGGGCCGCATCGAGTGCGTCCGCCAGTTGAATGCTTAGATCAAGGACACTCGTTAGGGCAATGGGTCTATTACCAATCAGATTTTTCAGTGTTGTGCCGTCGAGGAATTCCATCACGATGAACGGCTCTCCCTCGTGCTGTCCGATTTCGTGGATGGTGCATATATTCGGATGATTCAGAGCAGAGGCAGCCTCGGCTTCGCGCTGAAAACGTGCGAGGGCTTGTGGGTCTTTTGTAACGTCCTTTGGCAAAAACTTAAGGGCTACAAATCGGTGCAGGGTGACGTCCTCGGCCTTGTAAACGACGCCCATACCTCCACCGCCCAGCTTCTCGACGATGCGATAATGCGAGACCGTTTTGCCGATCATTATTTACCGATCATATTTGTCGGATGAATGAAAACTCAGGGGCAATGGTAGGGAGTTGACGATGGGGAAGTCAACGCTGCTGTTCGGTGATGAGGCTTCAGCGCGGTGCGCTCAGGCCAACTGCCGCACCGCACTTAATGTTTTCTCCACCTCTTGGGGCGAATTAACAACCGCACACGCGAGGCGCGCATAAGAAACCAGGTACGGCGTAGTGGACGCAATGATTTTTTGTTCCAGCAGCCGTGCTACCACTTCTTGCTGCTTCATTCCCTTTACATCGAAGCACGCCATCCCAGCAGACAGGCTCTCGTCCATCGGAGTATGCAGCTCCACATGTGGCATGCGCGCCAAACCTTCTTTCATTTGGTGATTCAGCTCGTGGATGCGCTTGGTAATGCGCACCGGACCAATCTTCTCGTGGAACTCGAACGCTGCCGGAAGTGCCCAGTGATGTTCGTAAGCTTGAAATCCACCGGGCGAAAACCACGAAGCACGCGCAGGACCCGCCGCCTCTTTTTCGTGCGCCCAGGCATCGAAAACTTCCAGCGTAGAAAAAGTAGGAACCAGCGGAAGCATCGTTGCCCACACGTCTGGCTTGGCCCATACGAAGCCAGTGCCACGCGGTCCAAAAATCCACTTATGAGTGCCCGCGGAAAAAGCATCACATCCCATCGCAACAATATTCGGATCTTCGACTCCAATTCCGTGGACGCCATCCACGACCAGCAGAACGTGATCTTTTTTGTCGCGTCCGGCATTTGCTTCAGCAACAGTATCGGCAATGCGGCGGATCGGAAGCCGCACGCCGCTGCTCGAGTGAACCCAGGTCACACCCACTACTCGCGTCTTCGGTCCAATGCCTTTACGGATACGTGAAACAATCTCGTCCGGTGAGATGGATTGAAACGAATCAAAAAGCGAAATCTTCCGCCAGGTCGCGCCGCACCGGCTCGTGGCAAGCCGTATGGATTCATGATGCACATAATGGTCATGCGTCGTCGTGAGGACTTCGTCGCCTTGACGTAACGGGAGCCCGTGATAGATGAGCGACAACCCAGTCGTCGTGTTTTGCGTGAGCGCAATATCTCCGGCGTCCGCACCGATGTACTTGGCAACTGCTTGCGTTACCTTCAGCGGAAGATTGGTCTCCGGGTTCTCAAACATAGATCGCTCCACGGTAAGAAACGGATTCCCATCCAGCTTCCTTCGGTACGCTTCGATTGCCTCCCGCACGGGCCGCGGATGCGAGGCAATGTAAAACAATCCTAGATGAATGTATTCCGGATCGAGATCAAACTCGCGACGCACTGCACTCCAGTCGTCATAACTGGCAGGCGAGGTTGGATGAGCCGGAGCGACCTGCTTCTTCTCGGCTTCTGTGACGAGCGGACTAAGAACGCCGGCGGCAACCGCAAGCGATCCGCTCACGATAAAATTGCGACGATTCAAGGACACAAGGCACCTCGGATTGTGGGCGTTGTTTGGACTGGGGTTTGAGGATACCACTCGGCGAAAGTGCTACGAGTGGAGTCACCATCCTTCGTGCCGCAAATGGGGCGAGTATCCCACTATGCTTTGGAACTGGGGCTCTTTCTGCCACTTTTACTACTCTGATTCCCCGGACTCAAACTTCTAACTAGCCTTCCCTTTCAGGGCGCTGATCACGCGGTCGTAGTCTTCCAGCGTTGAGTACTCGATTACGATTTTTCCTTTTCCTTTGCGATCTTTGATTCTTACTCGCACTCCCAGCACGCGCTCTAACTCGCCCTGGGCTGCGCGCACATTTGGATCTACCCAGCGCGCCGATGCCTGCGCCTTTTCTGAATCGAGCATTGGGACGTTGGTCTGGTCCACCAGCTCTTCTAGTTGCTGCACTGACATTTTCTTGCGCACTGCTTCGTCCGCAATTTTGGGGATTTGTGTTGGGTCCATCAATCGCAGCAGCACGCGCGCCTCGCTGAAACCCAGGCTGCCCTCTTGCAAATAGTGCATTACCGGGCCGGGGAGCTTGAGCAGCCGCATGTAGTTGGAGACGGATTCGCGCGACACTCCCGTGCGTCGTCCGATTTGTTCTTGCGTGAGGCCGAAGTCGCGGCTCAATTTTGCGAAAGCCGCAGCCTGCTCGAGGCAACTCAGGTCTTGGCGTTGCAGGTTTTCGACCACCGTCATCTCCGCCGCCTGCTGATCGGAAACTCGCCGCACTATTGCGGGAATTGTTTCCTTGCCAGCGAGCTTTGAGGCGCGGCAACGGCGTTCTCCAAGGACCAGCACGTAGCGTCCGTTTTCGCCCGGACGCACCACGATCGGCTGCACCAATCCACTGGCGCGTATGGATTGCGCTAGCTCCTCCAGCAATTCGGCGTTGAAGCGAAGCCGCGTCTGGTAAGGGTTTTCATCAATCTGGTCGAGAGGAATCCGCTGCACCGCGTCGCCGGACTGCGCCTTTGCCGCTTGCGCCTGCATGTCGGAAATCACTGCTGAATTAGCGGGACGGTCCGAGGCTGCCGCGGCCGAACTGGTTTGCGGTGCAACGCCTAGCGCGGGAGCAACCGGCCGGGGCCCGCTGGGCAATAGCGAGTCGAGGCCTCGTCCTAAGGCGCGGCGCTTGTCGGGAGCTTTCTCTGCGGCCAGCTTGTCCGCTACCTTTTCTGGGCCGGGAGTATCTACTCTTAATTTCTCTGTCATCGCGCCTCCGAATTCGCTTCAGTTTGACACTTTGCGATACATTGATGTTCATCGATCTTCTATATTGATGGATATCAATTTATTCCGCTCCTGTATCCACTTGCGCCAGCCCGCGCTGCCCT
>JALYIM010000008.1 GCA_030775785.1 Acidobacteriota bacterium | reverse complement strand
CTCGTACAGGTAAATTTTAGGGTGCAAAGCGCACTTCCTCCCCGCCTCGAACTGGGGGGGTTAATCATAAAGCCCATATTTGAATTTATCGATACGGGGACATCTAAGTTCGATCTTGCGTTGGAACTTGCCCCCGATGGCAGTGGGGACAGTTTTTTCGAGTACAACACAGATTTATTCGAAAAAGCGACCATCGTCCAGATGGTCGACCAGTTCGAGAAGGTGCTCGCACAACTGTTAAGCCGCCCGGACGAGCCTTTAACATCGCTTGAAGTTTTGAATCGTCTCCGAAGGAGAACACACGCCATGGAAAAAATCAGTGATAAACCGAAAATGAAAGGTCTAAAGGACTTTAAACGAAGAGCCGCAACGTCATCTCCAGGCGAGATGATCCACTGCAGCACCCCACAACCACAATCGAAACTGCCGTTAGTTATGACTCCCGCGGTAGAGAACATTGACTTAGCCGACTGGGCGGGCTCGAATCGCGATTTTATCAATGGCAAACTGCTAGAGCACGGTGCGTTGCTGTTCCGCGGGTTTTCCCTAAATTCCCCCGCGGATTTCGAACGAGTGGCGGCCAGTATCTGCTCTGAACTTTACGGCGAGTACGGCGATCTTCCGCGCGAAGGGGTGGCAGGGAAGATATACCAATCAACGCCCTACCCGGCCGACAAGATGATTCTTTATCACAATGAGAGCTCGCATCTGTCGCGTTGGCCGCAAAAAATCAATTTCTACTGCGCGCAGCCTGCTCAGCAGGGAGGGGCGACTCCAATAGCGGATTGTCGCGAGGTCGCGCGCCGCATGGATCCGGATGTTCTTCGGAAATTCGAAGAGAAAGGGTTATTGTATGTGCGCAATTTCTCGCCGGGGCTCGACGTTAGCTGGCAACAGTTTTTTCACACCAGCGACCGGAACGAGGTTCAAGCAGCTTGCAGCGATGCCGGCATGACTTGCAATTGGGGACAGAACGATAGCCTGCGCGTAGGACAGGTGTGTCAGGCGGTCACTCGTCACCCAAAGAGTGGCGAGAAGGTTTTTTTCAACCAGGTGCAACTCCACCATGTCTATTGCTTGGATTCCGACGTACGGGATGCGCTGCTATCAATTTTTAAACGAGAGGAATTGCCGCGACACGTGTACTACGGCGACGGCAGTGAGATTGAGGACTCCGTCATGGAGCATGTCGGGAAGGTTTATGAACAATGTGCTATTCGGTTCGAGTGGCAAGCCGGCGACATGATCACTGTTGATAACATGCTAGTGTGCCACGCACGCGATCCTTACAAGGGAGCGCGAAAAATTTGTGTAGCTATGGGCGAAATGATTACTGCGCGGGAAGTGTCTGCTCTGGCGCAGGCCACGCAGACGTAATAATTAGGAGGGGTTGATGTCGGAAGGAACTGCAGGTTTCCAATTTTCCTGGCAGCAAAAGCACTTATGGTCGATCGGGGCCGAGGAGCCTGCGTTTCAGGCGGCCGTTGCGGTTTCGCTTACAGGCAACCTGGAAATTGAGACGCTAAAAAACTCGCTGAACGCGGTCGTTTTAAGGCACGAGATTCTGCGCACCACGTTTAAGCGCCGCCCAGGAATGAAAGTTCCTGTGCAAATCATACAAGCGAGTTTGGCGGCGGCGTGGGAGCAATTAGACCTTCGTTCTCTTTCAGCCGAGCAGCAGAGAGTGCGGGTGGATGAGCTTTTCCAGGAAGCGCAACGGCATCCTTTCAATCTCGAACGAGGCCCAATTGTGCGGGCAACGTTGCTTTCGTTGGCGGAAGACAGCCATGTCCTACTCGTCGCCATCCCTTCTCTTTGTGCCGACTCGACAACTTTAAAAAACCTGATGGGGGAAATGAGTGACTTTTACGCGTCGCGGATCCCCGCCGCGGAAGTCTTCCAGTACGCCGACTTCTCGGCCTGGCAAAGTGAACTGCGCGAGCAGGAACAAGATGAGGAAGTGATATCAGGCAGGCAGTACTGGCGTGATCTGCTGCCGGGCTTTGTTTCAGATTTAAGGCTGCCGTTTGAAGCAAGGCATAGCGAAGTAACCAAATTCTGTCCTGAGACGATTTCAATCGAAGTATCGCCCAAGGTTCAATCACGGGCCGCAACCCAACCCGCTCCGTTTTTCGCGGCATGTTGGCAAATCCTGCTGTGGCGGCTTACTGGACAAACCGGCGTTGTAGTCGGGCACCTGTGCGATGGCCGGAATCATGAGGAACTTGTGGGTGCCATGGGGTTGTTTGCCCGTACGCTTCCGATTCCTTATGAGTTCAATGATACCCGCACTTTTGCTGAGGTGATGCAGGACCTCCAAACATTGAAAACACATGCCTACCAGAATCAGGATTACCTGAATTTCGAGGACACTCCTCAGGATTTCTACGCGTCATTTGTCGCTGAAGAGTTACCAGCTCGCCGCTCCGCTAAGAATTTCTCGTTTTCGCTTCTTCGCCAAAGCAGCAATAGCGAACGTTTCCGTATGCAATTGCGATTGTTGACAACGGACGAGACATGGTCGCTCCAGCTGGACTACGATCCTCAGTATTTTGCGCGTTCCGCTGCAGAACGTGTCGCGGGGTGTCTCTCTAATTTATTAGAGGAAGTCGTCCAGAAACCTTCTGCCTCTGTGGCAGAACTCGAGATTATGGGTGGCGCGGAACGACAGGAAGTACTGTTGGAGTTTAACCGCACAGCAGGAGAGTACCCTAGGGACAAGTGTGTTCACCAATTGTTCGAGGAGCAAGCGGCAAAAAAATCGGAGCAGCTCGCACTGCGTTTCGGCGAAACATCTCTTACATATGCCGAACTTAACGCACGTGCGAACCAACTTGCACACTCGCTTCGGAGGCAGGGAGTAAAGCCGAACGTAACTGTGGGCCTCTGTCTGGACCGCTCAGCGGAAATGATCGTCGCCCTGCTAGGTATTCTGAAAGCAGGGGGCGCGTACGTCCCACTAATTCCGGACAATCCTAAGGCACGACTGGCGCAGCAACTGTCTGAGATCAAGGCTCCCGTCCTTGTCACGGAAAAGAAATATCTGCCCAATCTTCCCGCTTTTTCTGGCATTACTATTTGTCTGGATGTAAACGCAGATTTGTTGAGTAAGGAACCAACGACCAATCTTGAACACATCAATTCTTCCCAAGACTTGGTCTATGTAATTTTCACCTCCGGATCGACCGGCATACCTAAAGGTGTGGCGGTTAGCCATTCCAGTTTGGTCAATTACTCTTGGTTCGTTTCGCAGAAATTGCACGCTGATTCGGAAGCCCTCAACTTCGCCACAGTTTCGACATTGGCAGCAGACTTAGGCAATACCTCCATCTTCCCATCATTGATTTCGGGAGGGTGTCTCCACGTAATCGACTACGAAACCGGAATGGCGGGTTCACTATTTTGTGAATACCTGAAGCGTCACCCAGTGGATGTACTGAAGATCACCCCATCGCACCTAAATTCACTGCTTGGGGGAGGAGGCAATAATAGCCCGCTGCCTGGTAAATACCTGGTCCTAGGGGGGGAGGCGACAAGTTGGGATTTGTTGCAGCGTGTTCAAGAGGCTGGGACATGCGCAGTCATCAACCACTACGGCCCCACGGAAGCGACGGTAGGCTGCTGCACCTTTAGCGTAGGGGAGAGTGATGTAAGCGAATGGACTCCCGTAACCGTTCCCATAGGCCGCCCGATTGCGAACGCCCAGATCTACATTCTCGATTCACGCATGCGGCCCGTCCCGCTCGGCGTTCCCGGCGAACTATGCATTGGCGGTGTCGGGGTGGCGATTGGCTACCTTAACCAGCCGCAACAAACTTCAGAGCATTTCGTCACCAACCCATTTTCCCAAGATGCTGACGCCCGCTTGTATCGAACGGGCGACCTCGCTCGCTTTCTTCCTGACGGAAACGTGGAGTTTCTGGGACGCATCGATCGCCAAGTAAAGATTCGCGGTTTCCGCGTAGAACCGGCAGAAATTGAGGCTGTGCTGAATAAGCACTCAGCTGTGGAGCAAGTAGTAGTTTTGGCGGATGAGGATAGACCTGGCGACAAGCGCCTGATTGCCTATGTGGTTTGCAAAAACTCGACACCTCCTAGCGAAGAATTTCAGGCGTTTCTGAAAGAGCGATTGCCTGATTACATGGTCCCCGCCGCTATCATTTCCCTTCCTAAGCTGCCACTGACAAAAAACGGAAAGCTAGACTTGGCGGCACTTCCCTCCCCCGAGCAGGTTGCAAAAGGGGTTGAGAGGGTTGTCGTCCTCCCAAGGAATCGTGTGGAAGAGGGATTGGTAGATATTTGGAAACACGTCCTCCAGCTTCCGCAAATAGGTGTGACGGATAATTTCTTCGACCTGGGCGGACATTCGCTCCTCGCCACGCAGGTAATTTCACGAGTGCGCAGTACTTTCCGCGTGCAGTTACCACTGCGCAGCCTGTTCGATACGCCAACCGTGGCTGGCCTAGCGACGCAAATCGCTCAAATGCCTCAGACCTCGGAAGACGAAGAAGTTGCAAAACTGTTGCGCGAGCTCGAAGGGCTTTCGGACGAAGAAGCCGAACGCTTGTTGGCGAATGACATGCCGAAGGGTGGCAACGGCCCAACCTCAGGTAACAGCTAATGCAACTGCGGGACGTTCGAGCAATAGTCACCGGTGCCGGAAGCGGGCTCGGGTATCAGTTCGCTGTCCAACTGGTTGGCGCGGGGGCCACCGTAGCCGCTGGTGACGTTGACGCGAAAGCACTGGAGGAGCTGCGGAACGGCATCGGGGAGAACACTCGGTTGTGGACTTCTAAGCTGGATGTCTCCCAGGAATCCTCTGTAACAGCGTTTGTCAAAGAAGCTTCTCATCAGTTTAACGGAATCAATGTCGTGATCAATAACGCTGGTATCCTTCGTGACGGCCTGCTTGTAAGCAACGAAGCTGGCTGGATTAAAAAGCTTCCCACCGCACAGTGGAAGCAAGTAATTGATGTAAACCTCACCGGTCCGTATCTGGTTACGCGCGAAGTCTTGGGGGAAATTCTGACGAAAGGGATTCCACACGGAGTGGTGATCAATATCTCTTCAATTTCTCATGCCGGTAATCCCGGGCAGTCCAATTATTCCGCTTCCAAAGCGGGCCTCGATGCATGTACGCGTACTTGGGCGTTGGAACTTGCGAAACATGGAGTCAGGGTCGGCGCGGTGGCGCCAGGAGTCATAAGGACACCCATGCTGAAGCATATTTCCGAACAAGCCATGAAGTCGCTGGTCGAGGGCATACCCATAGGCAGAATCGGAACCACAGAAGAAATTTGGTTGGCGGTGAAATTTATTATTGAGTGCGAGTTCTTCACCGGGCGAGTAATTGAAGTGGATGGTGGTGCCAGCTTTTAAGCGAAGGAACGATCAGTCATAAAAGCGGGCTAGTCGTGTTTCGAGTCACTGATATGAATTTAATCGACATGCAGTCAATGAGAATTGCAGTCGCGGCTAACTTTACGGCTGAGCCATTGGCGGATTCGCTCAACTTTTGGAGCCAGAAGCTGCTTTGGCAAGCTGACGTCCAATTCGCGCCTTACAACCAGATCTTCCAGCAGCTTCTCGATCCTACAAGTTTGCTGGCAAGGAACACCGACGGAATTAATGTTGTTTTAGTTCGCCATGAAGATTGGTGCCGGTATGAAGGTCCTACCCGCGTGGAAGACAGTCCCCAGCGCCAACGAAGAATTGAACAGAGCACGCAAGAGTTGATCGACGCCATAAAGGGTATTGCAAGATCCGGAACGCCGTGTCTGTTGTGTCTTTGCCCCCCGTCCCCGGAGCGCAAGGATGATGCGGCGCTGCGTAGCTTAGAGCAACTTATTCATTTTCACCTGAGTAATGTGACGGGCGTGCATCTTCTGACCCATGGAGATGTTGATTCACAGTACCCTGTCGGCGATTACTACGACGCAAATCGAGACGAGATGGGGCACATTCCGTATACTACTGAATTTTTTGCTGCGCTTGGGACTGCGGTCGTCCGTAAGATTCAGGCATTGCGGAGAGCCCCTTATAAAGTGATTGTGGCCGATTGCGACGAGACGCTATGGAAGGGTGTGTGTGGCGAATCTGGGCCCCTGGGGATTGAAATCGACGAGAGCCGTGCAAAGCTCCAGCAGTTTCTAGTATCACAATATGACGCCGGTATGCTGCTTTGCTTATGCAGCAAGAATAATGCTGAAGACGTGGAAAAGGTTTTCGCGTGCCAAACTCAAATGCCGCTCAAGCGCAAACACATTGTCGCCTCGCGAGTGAACTGGCGGCCAAAGCCCGAAAATCTTATAGAACTAGCATCTGAACTCCAATTGGGACTTGATAGTTTTATTTTCATAGACGACAACCCGCTGGAATGCGAACAAGTGAAATCAGACTGCCCGGAAGTCCTAACATTAAGGCTGCCAGAGTCGGCCGATCAGATTCCTCGGTTTTTAGCTAATGTCTGGGCTTTCGACAAGCAGAGGATTACGGATGAAGATCGAAGGCGCAATGCCTTCTATCGGGAAAACGTCGAGCGCGACCGATTCCGCAGCGAAGTTCCAACTCTGGAGAACTTCCTGGCTGGCTTGCAATTAAGGATCGACATCGTTCCTTTAACCGCTGCGCTGCTGCCGAGAGTATCCCAGCTCACGCACCGCACGAACCAGTTCAATAGCACCACTTTGCGCCGCAGCGAGGAACAGGTCCGCCAGCCCTGGAGCGAAGGCGCGCTCGATTGCCTTACCGTCACGGTAAGTGACCGCTTCGGTGAATACGGGCTGGTCGGTGCAATGTTGTACAGCGTCACGGAAGAAGCGCTCTCGGTTAATAGCTTTCTTCTCAGTTGTAGGGTGCTAGGCCGAGGAGTCGAGCACGCTATGCTGCGCAAACTAGGCAGTGTGGCTATTTCGCGCGGCGTTGCGCGCGTTGACATTCAATTCATCCCCAGTAAGAAGAACAGTCCAGCGCTAAATTTCTTGGAAGGCGTGGCGGCGCAATTCAAAGAAATTGGCGCTGGCGTTTATTGGTACCGCGTTCCATCTGGATACGCAGCCGAGGTTTGGGAGAACCGGCTTTCTGCAACTTCGACGACACCCACCCATGCGCTTCGCGAAGAACATGAAGTAAGGAAGTCGTTGCCCGCGGCGCCGTCTGGTGTCATGCAGGAAATTGCAACTCGGCTCTCCAACGCGCAGGCGATTGTGGGCGCCATCCGGGATCAAAGGGGATCATTGGCTGTCGTTCCTGACGTGGATGCGAACACTCAAGCTCCGATTGAACTAACAGTTTTAGAAACATGGAGAGAGGTGCTCGGCGCGACAGCGGTCAATTTTGAAGACGACTTTTTTGCGTTAGGTGGGGATTCACTTCTTGCTACCCAAGTTATTTCGCGCTTGCGCCAAGTCTGTGGTGTACGGTTGCACCTCCGGGATATATTCGACAGCCCAACCATACGTGGTTTGGCGGACGTCATTCGCGAACTTAGAAAAAAGAGCCGGTCGCGAGCGACAGCGGATGTGAGCAGCTCGATCCCGAGGCGAACCACTGGTGGCCCCTGCGCTTTGTCGTTCGCGCAGCAACGATGGTGGTTTTTGAACCAGTGGGCTCCGGGGACTGCCGACCACCTTTCGCTAGTACTTCGGTTTAAGGGCGAATTCCCTCGGGCCGCATTTGAACAGGCGTTGACGGCGTTGACCGAGCGTCATGAAGTTTTGCGTACCCATTATGTACTAAACGACGGAAGCCCAGTGCAGGTAATCACCCCACCGGCTTTTGTACCTTTAGCTTTCGTTGATATGTCCCACGTAGCTGAAGTTGCAGGCGCCGAAGAAATGGGGAAAATCCTCGAACAACAGTTCCGCGGCCCATTTGATCTTGTCCACGATCCGATTCTGCGTCCGACGCTGCTTGAATTCAGTAACCACGATCATGTCTTGGTGTTGGTTATGCACCATATCGCGTCGGATGGGTGGTCACGAGGTATCCTGCTTGAGGAGCTCCAATCTCTGTACACGGCTTGTGTTGGGGGAAAAGAAGCCGCCCTCCCCCAGTTACCTGTTCAATATGCGGACTTCGCGCTATGGCAGCGTGATCGAATGTCGAGTGGCGATCTAAATGAACAGCTTTTGTTTTGGAAAAGGAAATTAGCGGGCGCACCTTCAATTTTGGAGTTACCTACCGACCGCCGCCGTCCAAAAGTGCAGGATTTACGCCAAGGTGTGCATATCCGAGTTTGTTCCAATGGACTACTCGAACAACTGCATAACTTGAGTCAGCAAGAAGGCGCAACCCTGTTCATGACCCTGCTCGCGGGGTACCTGGTTCTGTTGTATCGCTACACTGGCCAACAAGATCTAGTTGTTGGAAGCCCGGTCGCAGGTCGCACTCAACCGGACGTGGAACGTCTGATCGGATGCTTCATTAACATGGTAGCGTTTCGTAACCAGGTAGCAGATGAACAGAGCTTCAGCAATCTGCTTGCGCAAGTGCGGCGATGCGCCCTAGAAGCGCAAGACAATCAAGACATACCGTTTGAGAAGTTAGTGGAAGAACTGGAGCGGGGACGAGACATGAGCCGCGCCCCGATTTTCCAGGTCGTGTTTGCACTCGAAAACCTCCTGCCAACTCCCAACTTTCCAGGGCTCCAGGTTGATCTCCGGGAGGAGGAAACACGCAGCGCATTCCATGACTTAAGCCTTTTCGTCGCAGAACAGGCGGATGGTCTGCGCTTGCGGTTCGAATACCGAACCGACTTGTTCGACGCATCAACTATCGAGCGTATGTCGGCACATTTCCAGACCCTGCTGGAGGCGGCAGTAATAAACCCAAAGGAGAAGGTTGGGGCGCTGCCGATAGTGAACGCAGCAGAGCGCAGTCTATTGCTTGATGGGTGGAATAACCCGCACGACTATCCGGTGCACGACTGCATACACCAATTATTCGAGCAACAAGTAAGGCGCGTACCTCAAAATGTCGCCTTGACATACGAAGGACAAACGCTGAGCTATGGCGAGCTGGGCGCTCGCGCTAACCAATTAGCAAGATACCTGATGGGACTGGGTGTAGGGCCGGATGTGCTCGTGGGATTGTGCGCGGAGCGTTCGCTCGATGTGGTTGTTGGGATTCTGGGAATCCTTAAGGCAGGGGGGGCGTATCTTCCTCTTGACCCGCGATCCCCGAAGGAACGAATCGCATTCATGTTGGAGGATGCCAAGCCTGCGGTGCTGCTTACGCAGTATGAACTGCGAGATTCGCTGCCTGATGTACAGTGCCATGTGGTGGCCTTAGACGCCGACTGGAGCGAAATCGAGCGCGAGGAGGCAACAAATCTAAGTTGCTCAACGCGGCCTGACAATCTTGCCTACGTTATCTATACGTCAGGCTCGACGGGACTTCCCAAAGGTTGCCAGGTCACCCACGCTAACGTCGTGCGCCTGTTTTATGCTACGGACCGGTGGTTCGGGTTCGCCGAAAACGATGTATGGACGATGTTCCACTCTTATGCGTTCGATTTCTCAGTGTGGGAAATGTGGGGCGCTCTTCTGTACGGCGGTCGGCTGGTGATAATACCGTACTTAATGAGCCGCTCGCCAGAGGAGTTTTATCGACTTCTGGTTAGCGAACACGTTACGGTTTTGAACCAGACTCCGTCATCGTTCCGTCAGCTCATGCACGCCGAGGAGCGGCTCAACGGGTCGAGTGCTTTAGCGCTGCGCTATGTGATATTTGGCGGAGAGGCTCTTGAAATGCCGACTCTGCGGTCGTGGTTCGAACGACACGGAGACCGTACTCCACTCCTCGTTAACATGTACGGCATCACAGAAACCACAGTACATGTGACCTACCGACCGCTGTCAATGCAAGACGCGGCAGCGGGCAGCGTAATTGGCGGCGCAATTTCTGACCTGCAAGTTTACCTTCTCGACCGGAACTTACAGCCAGCCCCGATCGGAGTGCCAGGCGAGATTTATGTGGGTGGCGCAGGCGTAGCACGCGGTTATCTTAACCGCCCGCACCTTGATGCGGAGCGTTTTATTCCAAACATATTCCGGCCAGGGGAAGAGTCACGGCTTTATAAGTCGGGAGATTTAGCACGACGGATGGCCAATGGGGATATTGAGTATATGGGCCGGATCGATGATCAGGTGAAGATACGCGGCTTTCGTATCGAGTTGGGCGAAATCGAAAGCACTTTGGCAAAGCATCCAGCCGTGCGTGAGTCGGTGGTTACAGTCAGCGAGGAGTCAGGGGAAAAACGCCTAGTCGCATATCTGGTGTTGCAAGGCGAGCAGGCGCTCGCGAGTAGTCAACTGCATGCATTCCTGAAGGAAAAATTGCCTGAATATATGATCCCCAGCGTGTTCGTGCAATTGCAGCAGATGCCGCTGACTTCCAACGGCAAAATCGACCGGCAAGCGCTGCTCCAGGCGGATACGGTACATACGGAGGCAAGCATCGACTATCTGTCACCCCGCACCCCACTCGAAGAAGAAATGGCTGAGATATGGAGCGAAGTGTTAGGCCTCGATCGGGTGGGAATCGAGGACAATTTCTTCGAGATTGGCGGTCACTCCCTTTTGGCGACTCGCGTTATCGTCCTTTCGCGGAGTCGGCTCGGACTTGATGTTACGGTGCGCGTACTTTTTGAAAACCCCACTGTTGCGGGCATGGCATCCGCTTTAATGGAGGAGCTGCTTGAACAATCGGACGAACCGGAAGTAGCAGATATCATCGGTGAATTAGAAGGCTTATCAGATCAAGCTGTTAAGAGGATGAGAGTCGCAGATGCTGGGGAACGTGACGCTGTGGCAGGTGCCGGCGACTTGTTATTCTCGAAAGGCATCACAGAACACTGAGTTTTACAGCCGGAGAAGGCGGACGCTGAAAATGACGCTACCAAATTTTCTTATCATCGGTGCAGCAAAGTCTGGGTCTACATCGCTTTACGAATATTTAAAGCAGCACCCCCAGGTGTTCATGACGATCCCCAAGGAGCCGACTTTCTTTGGAAACGAGGGTACAGATGGGCTATCTCACGGGCCGCATGATGAAGACCGAGCCTACCACAGTCGGGTTATCACCAATTTCTCTGATTACAAGGCCTTGTTCGATCGCGTGTCCGATGAAAAAGCAATTGGCGAAGCTAGCATTTACTATTTGTACTTACCCCAAGCTCCGGCGCAGATTCAAAAGTACATACCCAAGGCAACCATGTTCGCCGTCCTCCGTAACCCTGCCGACCGTGCTTACTCAGCATATCTTCATGTAGTGCGGCAGGCCCGCGAGCAGAGGTCCTTTGCAGAAGCTCTAAAGGAAGAGCCGGCGCGTGTCCGACAAAAGTGGAACTCGCTTTGGCACTTCAAAAGCATGGGATTCTACTACGAGCAGGTAAAACGTTATATCGACACCTTCGGGCGCGAACAGCTTCACATCTATCTATATGAGGATCTACAGCGGGAGCCTTTGCGTCTCATCAAGGACGTTTACCAAATAGTCGGCGTGGATAGCACTTTCCTGCCCGACACTTCGAAGCGGTACAAACAGTCATACGTGCCCAAGAATGCAAGGCTGGAGAAAATTTTATATAAGTCCAGAGTCCAGGTGGACTTCAGCAAGAAGTACTTGCCGAAGCGATTGCGTTGGCGATCGCAATTTGTAAAAG
>JALYIM010000007.1 GCA_030775785.1 Acidobacteriota bacterium | reverse complement strand
GTACCGCCGCGTGTCTGGCTGGAGTCACTGCGGTTTTTGTTTCGGGTGCACATGAAGGATTGCTGCTCTGGCTGCTGATTGGCTACATAGCTTTCTTTGCCTTCTCTCAAGGTGCGGTGATCTGGGTGTATATCAGTGAAGTCTTCCCCACAAGAGTCCGGGCAGAGGGGCAAAGCCTCGGAAGCTTCACGCACTGGGCGATGAATGCAGCCATATCATGGACGTTCCCCGTGCTGGCAGCGTACTCGAAAGCGGCTCCGTTTGCATTCTTTGCGGCAATGATGGTGCTGCAATTCATCATCGTGTATACGATTTATCCCGAAACCAAGGGCGTGACCCTGGAAGCGATGCAGAAGAAGCTGGCAATTTCCTAAGAAGGGCTACCGCCCAACCTACGACTGGGTACCCGCCGGTGGATATCCCTTTAATCCGGCGCGACTCATGCCGCGTGCCGCTTCAGGATTTTTCATGAAGGTATCCCACACAAACGATGTGCGTGCGTTCTCCGCCATGATCATGGCAATTCCGGTATCAATTCCGATCACATCCGTGTCATACCAGTTTTTGAGCGGATTGAAGGCATCCACAAATCCGTACCGGCTCCAGGCAGCGCCGTATTTATCCTTAATCGTCCGCAAGACACGCATGGTCGCCTGGGGCATAAAGGGCAATGACCCGGCGGCTGCACTTGGAACGACAGTCCCGTCAATGGGCCCAATTGCTGGAGGACCGCCCCACACGACATAGCCCTTGTCGGAGTCGGAGGCGGTGATTCCCCACAGGTCGTCGCTGTAATTAGGAAACTGTTTTCCTAACTGTAGACAGAACCGCCGATGAACGTCGGTGGCAATTACTGAGTTTTGAAAATAATCAGCGTACTTGTCGCGCTTGCCGCGAAAGTCGAACCACGCCTGTGAATACTGGTGAACGAACAGAGGGGCGAATGATCCCACATAGCGAAGACCGTCGTATTCAAATATGGTCCGCTTCCAGGCGTCCCAGGTTTCGTCTTTGAGAGGATGAGAAGACGATCCCAGCCCCAGCAAATACATCATCATCAGCTCGCTGTAATAGTCCCAGCGATTGGGGAGGAACCCAAATTCAGGCGTCCAGCCGTGCGGCAGCAAAGCGGTATCTTCTGACAGCCAGGTCCAATCCACGCGGTTGAATATTTCCGTGGCGAGCTGATTGACTTCAGAGTGGATGAAATGTTGTTTGCAAGTCAGAATGCCACAAAGCAAGATCGCGGTGTCAACTGACGAAACTTCTGAATCCCAAAATCTCTCCCCCGTGTTGATGTTCGCCCAGTGATAGAAAAATCCGCGATGCAAAGGAAGTTTTTTGGATAGAAATCGAAGTGTAGTCAGCGCCCGTCCGCGCGCATCCGCGGAAGAAACGTATCCACGTTTTTCTGCGATGCAAAGAGCGGTCAATCCAAAGCCGGTAGCGGCGATGCTGGCCACCATTACGTTGTCATTTGCACGAACGTTGGCGCGGTCTTTAATCAATCCGGTTTGCGGGTTGGCCTGTTCCCAGAAAAACAAGAATGCGGTTTTTTCCAGCTCCTCAAGAAACTGGTCGTCGCTCTCAGAAAGATAGGTGGGTAGAGGGGGCTTGGCCGCGTGCGTGTGTTGTACCTTATTTTCTGCGAACAACGGAAGGAGGGCGGAGCGTCCAAGGGGGAGAGCGACGCTGGCAGCTGCAAAACGCCGCAGCCATGTACGCCGGGTAATAAGATCCCGTTTGAAGCTTTTCTCGTCCACCGAATTTATCTTAAACGATGGGGAGATCAACAAGGCAATAGGAAAACATGCGACGTCGTGAGATATCCTATTAGTTAATGAGATCTGTGCACCATCGCAGTAAATATCAGGCACTATAGTGAGCAGTCAATGAGATCAGTTTAGATAGCGATGACTAGAAGACGAACCAAGATCCTGGTCTGGACACTGCTGCTGATCATTGCGCTTGGGGTGTTCGCGTGGCGCGCGGCGCGGCGCATCCCGGTAACGTTAACCGGCGCGGTCATCCGCCAGGATGCTGACGCCAATAAGGAGCTGCCGCTCGCTGACACGGATATAACAATCGCAGACGGGCTGGCAATGTCCGGCACGCGGTCCGATGCTTTAGGATATTTCCGCATCACGTTGTTTAAACGCGTGAGGCGAGGCCAGCCTCTCATCCTTCAATTTCGGCATCCGGACTATCAACCTCTCGACATGCACACCTTTGTCAGCGACAAACTGTATATAGCCCACCTGACTCCGATTCATCAGGAAACTCACCCTGACCCTCATCGCCCCCAAACCGTGGTATCAAATATCAAGGTAAGGTACACCGTCAGTTCCACCAGCACGATGAACATCGGCAGCGCAGTGAAAGCTTTTCAAGTTGTAAATAAGGAAAACGTTGCGTGCAACGGCCAGGTACCATGCTCGCCCGATGGCAAGTGGAAGGCCGCAATTGAATCGGCCTCGCTGGACGCAGGCGCTGGAAACGAATTCAAAAATGCCCGCGTCTCCTGTATTGCGGGGCCGTGTCCGTTCACAAGGATAGAAGCAGACGGGTTTTCTCGCGGAGGCCGCCACATCAGCGTCTCTGCCCGCAACTGGGCCGATACTGTGACCTTTTTGATGGAAGCGGAGGTAATGCACCAGATGATGAGCGACAATGTTCGCGAATCTTATCCAGTAATCTTTGGACAGGCGCTCAATTTCACTTTGCCGGCTTCCGCGGAGGGAGTCAGCATCGAAGCTGAGATTAACGGCGCGGCCATTGTGTTCCCGCTCGGCCCCGACCTGTTTCTAAGCTGGGCCGACTGTAGCGCTCGCGTCAACAGAGACCAAACGAAAGTCTACCGCTGCGAACTCAAACCTGGGCATAGATTTTAATCCCCTCCTCACTCGCAAATCCCATCCCAATCTCTCGGCAATTCTGCAGTTGTTCACTTTGTACAACCCGCGCCCATCGTGTGTTTCGCAGCTTTCGCCCCAATTTCTTAGATCAATCAGCGTCTTAGCGACGAACGCTTTCGATGATCTTTATATTCGCTTTTTGTTCGCCTCATACTCTATCCATCGATTCATTGCGTTAACGGAGCTTGGATGATCGCCGCGTTGGAGTTCGCGTGGATAACATAGTGAGGGCAGGCGGCGTTTGCCGGGACAATCTAACCGAATGGCGACTGCCGTTCGAGGACATCTTTGTTCTTATTTGAAAGCCTCCCACCGCCGATTTCGCGGTCATGAAGCGCCCTGATCCCCATTGCAAACCTCAGAGGCCGGGAGCATAATCCCATGCCGAAGGGAAGGGGAATCTATGCGCAAAATTGGATTGGTGGCAGTACTCACGCTGGCGGGCGCGATCGCTGGGCACACCGCACCCGCTAATCAATGGGCTATAAACGCAACCGCTATCGAAGCCTGCAGCTGTCCTCACTTCTGCATTTGCTACTTCAACAGTCATCCGGCGGCGCACCACGATCACGGACAAGCCGAGCATTACTGCAAGTTCAACAATGCATACAAAGTTAATCGCGGCCATTACGGCGACGTCAGCCTCAATGGTGCGAAATTCTGGATCACAGGCGATTTAGGCGGTGACTTCTCTCAAGGACAAATGAATTGGGCGTTAGTCACCTTCGATAAGGCCACGAATGCTGAGCAGCGCAAAGCCCTCGGCGAGATTCTTGGCTACGTCTTCCCTGTCAAATGGAAATCATTCCAGACTGCCGAAGGCGACATTGACACGTGGACGGCCGACAAAGACGCGGCACACGCCTCCCTCAATGGAGGTCGTACCGCCGAGGTGAAACTAAAACGTTTCAAGGGAATGACCGATGACCCCGCGGTGTTGAAGAATGTCCGCTACTGGGGAACCCCGCGCAACGACGGATTCGTCATGATGCCCAACGAAATTGAAACTTATCGCGAGGGCGAGAAGGCTTTTGAATTCAAGGGCACCAACGGGTTCATGCTCACTTTTGACATGACCTCGAAGGATATCCCTAACCAAAACGGGGGCGCGATGGGCAAGTAGTCCCGCAAAATAACCACGCCGCTCCAGGAACTCTGGAACGGCCTTTTTTGGCATTCCATTAGAAGGCTAAGGCAAAATTGTTGCCGCTGATCTGCGCGGTCCCAAATTTGTGGAACGCGAGCGGGAGACGGCTAAAGTTCGTCTTCCGCTCTATTTATGGATCTGGTTGATGGGAACTGCCACTCTCGCCTTCGTGCAAGGATTGCACTTCGTCATAACGGTAAGCAGCACGGAACAACCCAGCATTTCATCCGTGGACTTTGGGAAGCTAGTTGGGTGCTTGCTCCTGCACAGTCTTGGAAACGTTTGCAAGACTTGGAAACAACTGCCGGTAAAGAGCTCTCCAGTTGTAATAGCCGGGACACGTATGACGAGCATGAAAGTTCGCCGTGCAATTCTCGGTGCGGGCAGCTAAACCCCTTCCGGGGAGAAACATGGATTTGGTACAGACGTATCATGCTCAGAGCTAGGCGCCGGATGATACTCCGGCGCAGGTCGGCGTGGAGTAAGTGGTCCGGTGAAATTAATCCGGCAGACGCAAAGTGGCCTACCCGCGCCCGCGATGCGAATTTTAAGCCATCAAAAATCATTCTCGTTTAGTTGCCATATGGCTGACAAGGGTGGTACGTATACGCTTCCAGATTCTTTAAGTACACTCAGCAATTCGGCAAGACGCTGGTACTGCCTCGAATCAACTTCTTACCAAACGGGATTCGCTCGCACCCATCGAATTCGCAAAGTAAACCGTAAATATTGATTACGATGCAATACCAAAACCATTATCTTCGACACAATCGCTGCAAAAGCCGTAGGGCAAAACAGCAAACGGAATACCGGCTGATATTAGAGGGGGCGTGCTTAAACTAATTAATCCACTTTCCAGATTTTTCTTATTTGTTAAAATATTGACCAGACGCCCCTCCCATCACGGCGCGGCATGCTGTTCATCGGGGGAGCGACTTGCTTCCTCCGCTTTTTTTGCTCCGGACTAGTCGCTGGCGAAGCTACCCGGTACAGCCCATTTGTCGGCGATATTTCAACAATTTTGTGTCACATTCTCTGATCGTCCAGCAATTCAGCAAGACACTACCCTGCCTCGCGTCATCTTCTTACCAGACGGAATTCGCCCATTCCTATCTAATTCGCAGAGTAGTCCTTTAAACATTGATTACGATGCATTACCCGTCGGTGAGGCAGATGTTTATTACCGTCCAATAGACGCCAGTGAGCCGGCTTATGCTGCTAGCCCTGGATGCGCGGCAAAGAATTGCCGCAAAGCCTCAGCAGCCTCTGGGTCACCTTGACTAGCAAACCGCGAGAGAATCGTTATGGTTTCTTCGGGAGATAACTCTCGAACATTCGGGGATACGGAGGGAGCAGGTGGAGATTTTTTGGAATTCATATCTAACATGCTCCAAGCATTGCTCATTATTGAGGCTTTGTTTGCTATCGAACGAAAATGTTACGGAAGGCGAACGTGGCGTCTCATGGCAAACTAACAGAAGCATCTAGGTAGTGGCGCCGCCTAATCCGGCTTTCCTTTTCGAATCGCCTTTATCTAGAACCCCGCATAACTCGTCGATGATGTCCATGAGCTTTCCTGAGTTCATCTCTTTGGAAGCAGCTTCGGCCAGGCGTCGCCATTCGTCCGGCGGGAACGTATTTGTAGCGCTGCTGGTATTTGTGGACATATTGTCTCCAGTTATTTTTGAGGCGGAGACAAAGGTCAGTGCTGGGGTTGCGAGAGGAGTATGACCCGCGCCTTTGCCTCCGAATAACCCGATATTCCCACGACAGCTTGGCGCAATGATGTTCAATTTTGCTCAGTTTCTAAGTAATCTTGCGGATTTTTATTTAGAAACGTCAATAACGATCAAGCCGACGGCGACAATTACGCCGTTTTCGCAGCTAGCATTGCGGACCGAGTGAAACGTGTTTGGGTAGGGTTTCCCGAGTGATGACGGTCACCAGTCAGTGCCGGTGCACACGACACGGACTCGGTGGCCGTTACCGCTTCAGCATCGTTCATGGTTCATTGTTGGCCACTCTCGCGCTCTTCAGTTTCTTAACAGCGCACCAACCGATTAGCAAACGACCCTGATCGGTGCAACAAAAAAGTTTCTTGCAGTGAGGGGGCATCTGTGCGATAACTACGTCATGCGTAGTACGCGAAAAGTAGTAGGATCCGCGGAGGACGCGAGATTGGGGCATTATTCTGACCCACCGATGCTTGTGCTTGCCAGCCTCGCCAATGGACCCAAGCACGGACACGCGATGATCCAAGACATTGTGCATCTTTGTGGGACCCGTTTGGGGCCCGGGACGTTGTATGGGGCAATTGCCCGCCTCGAACAGCACGGTTGGATCAAGCCACTCCGACCCGAGGAGCGCCGTCAACCTTATCGTATTACGGCTGAGGGCGTCCGCGTTCTCCACGCAAAACTTACCACCCTGCGCCAGTTCACCAATGCCGGACTGGAGAGGTTGGAGGTTTTATGAATCCCAGACTCGCGCAGCTGCTTGTGCGCCTGTATCCCCGTCCGTGGCGAGAGCGTTACGGCCCGGAGTTTGAGGCGCTTCTTCAAACGGACCATTTCGGCCTTAGCGAGGCGGCAAATGTGGTTTGGTCGGCTCTTTGTGAGCGCGTCTTCCCCACCCCGGGACTCAAAATAGAGCAGGGGCGCTTGCAATCATGGTGTGTCCGAATGCCGTGGGCAATGTTCGGTCTGGCCCCGCTCATCGTTCTTGCTGGAGCCTGGCTCGTTGCCTTGTTGATTTTGTGGTCTGGTTGGAAAATCTTTCTGCCGGGGGCCGATACACCTTTCGTCCCGACAGGTGACATGCGAGAGTTTTTCTATTTCAGCATTGGCAGGTCGCTCTATTTCTGCGCCCCAGTTCTCATCGGTTGGGGAATTGAGGTCGTCGCCATTCGACAAAAATCCAAGATGTTTTGGCCCTTTGTCGGGTGGTTGCCATCGCATTAATCGCCGGCACGGCCCAAGTGCACGCAAGTCTCACCGCCGGGCCCGCCAGACTCGGACATATCAGCGTGAACTTCATCCTTGGGCATTCCGTTCAGGGTGTTCCCGATGGCTTGCTCCATGCCATGTTGATTCTCGCGCTCACGCTATTGCCGTGGGTCATTTGGCGGTTACAGAAGCCTGTTTACCCCGCTACCTAGTCTTTGCCGATCCAAATGGTCACAGGTAGTGACTCACTAGCAGGATCGGTGGAGAGACCCATCTCAACCTTTGCGAGCACCTGTTGTTATCAGAAAATTCGCCTTTCAATATAATGCCAATCACAGAGAAAGCATCGAAAATGGCCATCACTACCGGCGTTCATTTTGACTCTTTCCGAACCCGACCTATAAGGCCTGCGACGCACATCCCGTTATCGAACACCAGTCACGAAGCAAGATTCATGCGTCGAATGAGGGTCTGAAAACGGGAGTCGGAGCGGACGCCGGCCAGCGCGGGATTTGTCTTCAAGAAGGGCAATGCGCTAGCCCGCTCCTCGTAGGCTTTGTCCAGCCATGTAAATGCTTGATCTGGGTTTCCCATACCTGTGTAGACCAGAACAAACGCGTACGATGACACGTATTGTTTGCGAGCCCGTTCGGTCAGTTCTCTCAATAGCGTTACCGCCTCTGCCTGCCTTCCGACGACGGCGGGCTGTAGCAGCTTTCGCCATCTCCGGAAGCGCTTTTACAAGCTGATTTTCGGCGCTGTAGAGGTCTTTGAGTTCATCAACGTAGAGTTTACGTAAAAGATTTTCTTTCATTTTCCTCCTTGTGGGTTGGCGTGAATGGCTAACTCTCTAATACCGTGATGGAAGCCTTCCCTTTGAAGCCTCTGACCTCGGTTGCAACGTCGTCAACGAAAGGCTTACCATCAATGGCTGAAAAGCGCAATTAGGATAATGATCGGAATCGGTACGCCAAGAAGCAGAAGTAAAATTGAACGCATTAGTAGCCTCCTAAATTTGTTGAATCAGCGAACAACCACCTGGTCCCGCTGTCTACCGCCAATAGTCGCGGCATAACTAGCACAGAAGGCGCCCATCAGTAACGCCACAAACATCCACAATGACAAGTGTGCCAATGCTCTCCGAGTGGTGTCTGCGGCTTGCCGCTCCTGGTTCAGAACATCATCCAGTCGTTTATCCGCATCCGTTTGGCTAAGCCCCGTTTTGTTGGCTACAAGCTGAGTCAAGTAGGTTTTGTCATCTCGCGGCATGTCACCCTGGCTGAGGGCGTTAGCCAGAATGCGACCTGCCTCACCTCGAGCCGACGAGTCATTCCGATCTGCGGTGGCCTTTTCAGAACGAAAAAGCGTGTCTATGAAATAGTCGCTAAGATCAGAGCTTCGCGTCTCAGCCCTGGATGCGGCGGCTGGACCCGGATGCGCCTTCGCGGCCAGCACAGAGGTGGCCGCCGTTGCTAAAAACGACGCGGTGAGTACGAGAGCTACTGCCCAAGCCAGAAACCCATGCGCAGTATCCCGAAAGTAGACTTCATCGGTGTGGGTGTTCGTCCACTTCGTCCGCAGCCGGCCTGATAAGTAGCCCCCCATTGCGGAAGCGATTATTTGCATGACGATTAGCCAGACGATCGCTCCTTTCCCCGCTGCTGAGGCGGAGGCACCCTCATTTGACCACGGTGAGACCGACGACAATCCGAGTCCGGTGCCCAACGAGAGGAGGATCAGTGACAAGGCCGCAGTTACAAAAGCGCCAGCAATCACTGCGGGCCATGACACCCCTGAGGAGTTAGCTTCATTGGTAACTGGGGTATCTACATGTCTTGATTGGGGCTGCGGCTGAGTAACGGGTGGTACCGACGTACGATCCATTGTTTTTCTCCTCAAATTCAATCGACTGCCAACCTCGCAGCAAACGTGGACGCTACGATGCTCAACCAGGCTCGAGAGTGGCCTGGAAATTTCCGTTAGCCCCGGAGGTACCGGGTTTGAATTGAGCGCAGCTGTAAGAAATCCAGCTCTCAGAGTTCGCCAACATCGTTTTCTGCTCCCCTCAAAGTTCTTAACATCAAGCCCTTGGCAACTGTAGGCTTGCGGGAATGTCTGACTACATTTTCACGGATGAAGTGGCGACCATCGTATACGCCTTTAACCACGTCTTCACTTCACTACTTACTAGAAAGCATGGGCATCCAAGTTGTTTTTAGGTCGGCGTGACATGGACTACAGGAAGCTAAGATATAAAGTGTTGAATCGACACTGAAGAGGATTGAAATATGGCTCGGCTCATAGTGGTTGCGAATCGCCTTCCGATAACCTTGCGGAGGGTCGAAGAACGTTGGATAACGGAGCGGAGCTCGGGGGGCCTAGCCAGCGCTATGAACCCTCTTCTTCAAAAGAATGGCGGAGATTGGATCGGCTGGACTGGCGCCAATGGGGGCGATGATGGAGAAGATCGCCGTGCCATCCTCCAGGGTTGGGCTGAGAAGGAGCGTTGTTTCGCGGTAGAACTTCCAGCGGATGTCGCAGCAGGATTCTACGAAGGCTACGCTAACCAAACTCTCTGGCCAGTATTTCACTACTTTCCTTCTAAGCTGAAATTCGACTCGAAAGCCTGGGAAGCATACGTTGAGGCCAATCGAACTTTCTGTGAGGCAGTCGTGGCGCGCTATCAGCCCGGCGACCTGATATGGGTTCACGACTACCAGTTGATGCTGCTTCCAGAAATGCTACGCGAAAAGCTGCGGGACGCCGCTATCGGCTTTTTCCTTCACATCCCCTTTCCTTCGTCCGAAATTTTCCAGATTTTGCCTCGGCGCGAAGAAATTCTGCAAGGTTTGCTCGGAGCAGACCTGCTGGCATTTCAGACGCATGGACACCTCCAGCAATTCCGATCTGCGCTGCTCCGAGTGCTTGGTATTGAAAGCAAAGTGGCGGAGGTTGGAGTGGGAGGGCGTCCCATCCGTCTGGAAGCACTTCCAATTGGCATCGCACCCGAAGATTACTCAGCTCTTCTGGACGGAGACGAAGCCTCGTCTCGCCATCATTCCGAGTGGGTTCTGCGCTATAGCGGGCAAAAAGTGCTGCTCGCGGTAGACCGCCTCGATTATACGAAGGGCATTCTCGAGCGGTTGCGGGCATACACACACTTGCTCGACTCCAACCCGGAGCTTAAACAAAAAATTGTTCTGATCCAGATTGGCGTTCCTACACGAGAGGGCATTGATACTTACCAAGATCTCCGCCCCGAGGTGAATCGTCTTGTAAGTGAGATCAATGGGAAACTTGGCACCCCAAATTGGACCCCTGTTGTGTACATCAACCGTTCAATTGAGCCAGCGGAACTAGTGGCTCTTTATAAGCTAGCGGATGTGTGTTGGGTGGGCTCCCTGCGCGACGGGATGAACCTGGTAGCAAAAGAGTACGTTGCCTGCCAGGCCGAAGGCAACGGAGTTCTTGTTTTGAGTGAATTTACGGGCGCAGCAGCGGAAATGGGGGAGGCGCTTCTCATTAACCCATTCGACGAAGAACGTACGGCGGCAACAGTCGAGCGTGCACTGACTCTCGAAAATCAAGAGCGGATGCAGAGAATGAAAAGTCTTCACGCTAGGATTCTGCGCAACGACGTTTTTAGCTGGGGAGAACGATTCTTAGCTTCCCTGAGAGAAGCCGTAGAGGAACGTGGAGGCTACAGTAGTACACAGCCGAAACGACTTCAGGCGGCCGCCGTCCGCGACGTATACCGCCGCGCCAAACGACGACTATTGATCCTTGATTATGACGGCACGCTAGTTCCGTTTGCCAAACGGCCCTGGCAGGCTGCGCCCCCTCCCGACTTATTGCGCCTCTTGAATGCTCTGACAGCGGAACCGCGCAACTGCGTAGCTCTGA
>JALYIM010000006.1 GCA_030775785.1 Acidobacteriota bacterium | reverse complement strand
CGTGCCGCTCGGTGATATGCGTCACTTTACCGACGCTGAGATTCACAACCGAGTATCGACCCAGTCGAAAGAAATTGCGGCCAATGTTGCTGAATTCGCCGGGACCCGGAGTGAAGAACATTTTCATTTGGGCTGTCGTCAGATAGTTCAGGCCAGCGGTGTCTGGATTAAAGTGCACGTGCAGCATGTCGTGTGTGCATCCATTGCAGCTCGCCGGGGTGCGCACGATGTCGCTGGTCGTGTAAGCCGGCGAATAAATCGTGCTGGGTCGGCCGGACTCAACGACGGTGCTGCCGGCAATTTCCCAACCTCCTAATAAACGATCCACCGCCGGGCTCCAGCTGCCACCCCACCGGCGTCCTGCCCCCGTGGGTATTTGATAAGTCCAAATGGCTTGAAAAACGTGAGTACGGTCGATGTCCGAAGGAGCGTAGTTGCGACGACGATTCTCGTTGTCAAACGGCGTGCTGGACGAACCGAAAGTCGAACTGCCGCCTATGACCGTTCCAAAAGTGGGATCGAAAGAACGAGTGTCCATCGATTTCGACCACGTGTAGTTCGTTTGAAATTGCACTCCGTGAAACCTTCCGTGGTAGCTGGCTTGCAGGCCGTTGTACCAGGACCAATCCCCTGAATCGAAAACGATGAAGCCTGGCGAGGCGGTTTGTCCGGAAAATTGCGGGTACTTAAAAAGAAATGTTGAGGGAAGCCCCGCGGCCACCGGTAGTGAAGTCCCGCTCGCGGAGCTGATTGAACCCAATGCAGCTGCTACCGCGGCCACGCTTCCATGGCCAAAATCGCTGGCGTAAGCAGAGCCCGAACACGGGTTGGACATGTCCGCCTGGACGCAATTTCCTGCGACATATTGAGACCCCGTGGCGCTGGCGCCTCCTTGAACAACCGCTTGGAATCCGGGATCGTTGGCAACAAGTTGATCGATCAGTGGGCTGTCGCCTGGCACACCATTGGCGGCAAATGGGCCATAGATATTCTTGAAAGCATCGAGGAAACCATTATTGCGGATCTGAACCTGATTGCTGTCGTAACCCCCGAAGAGATGCACGGCGTGTTTGCCAACGTAAGCGATTTCAAAGAGCGTATCGTGACTGATCTGGCGCTGAACGCTGAGACTCCATTCATGCACTTGAGGCGGCGTCCAATTGGGATCGATCGCCGTAATGGATGTTGTCGAAAACGCAGCCGGCTGACGCAATGACACTGGCGTCTGACCCGGTGGCGGCGTAAGAACAGGAATGCCGCTCGAGACGCGCTGACCAGCTACAGCGGTCGAGTTGATTGGTAGCGCCTCACCCGGAATGCCCTGGAAGATCGACGCCGAGAGTACGAATGTGTTCATTCGATCGTATGCCAGTCGGTAATCGGCGCGGATGGATTGTTTGCCGTTTTTGAACGGATCCCACGCGATACCGATCGAAGGCGCAAAATTTTTCCACGCATCCTTGTAAAGATTTCCCGGAACCCACGTCAGAGTATCGCTGGGGGGAGCATCCACAGTGAAGGCTTGATTGGGATGGAGCAGAAAATTGCTGCCGACGCGCGGCGACAGTTTAATCTCCCAACGAAGCCCGATATTGACGGTCAGGTTCGAGCGAACCTTCCAGCTATCCTGCGCGTAAAAATCGTATTCCGGCATGCGGAAATCATCTCGTAGATGGCTCCCTGCCGGCGCGTACTGGTTGGCATTTTGCGCGACGAAGCCTTGTTGAATGTTGCTGATTCGGCCTAGAAGATTATTGACCGCGTTGTCTAGCGTGGTCACGTCAATCGATCCATTTACATCTGCTGGAATGTTGAAGGCTCTCGAATCGACAGACGCAAAACCGGGATTGAAGAATGTTAACGGCTGTGCATCATAGGGACCGATCGAGCCACGGTCGTCGATATGGCGCTGGTAACGGAGATTGGTACCGAATTTGAATGCGTGCGTGCCGCGTATATAGCTCAGATTGTCAACAAGCTGAATGCTGGTGAGTGCGCGCTTATTGCCAACGTAATTTTGCAACGGAGATGCTAAGTTACTCCCACTGACGGCGTCCCCGAAAAAAACAAACGATGGATTGTTCAAATAGGTGGAATCCGGATTTACAAAATTGAAAATGAACCGGTTCATGCCCGCTATAACTTCATTGGTGACATGTGAGTTTGGAGTGTAGCGCCAGGAGATAGCCAGGTTGCGAGGCTGACGGTCCGTGTCCACGATGTTCGGAGCATTTGGAAAAGGACGCAATCCGCCGTTGCCGATATCTCCGATGGTGTTTTGGTGACCGTGAGCCCAACGTCCGAAGATGGAATTCTTGGAATTGAACTGGTGATCGATGCGTACGGTGAAATCCACCTGGCGCTCCTGCTCCGGCGCCTGGAACCGGAATCCCGCGGTATTCAGACCGTCACCGATGTTGAAATTGTTGGGTAGCGGCGTTAGACCGATGAACTTTTGGATCGACCCGTCGAGACCGAGATGTGCGGGGTCGTTTGCATTGATATCGTACGTCCCGATCGGAAGTCCTGGAAGCGGATTCCCGCTGCCATCAACGACTGCGTCACTGGCGGCTGCGTTATCGTTGTGCGGACACGAACTGCTGGTTGAACCGATACAAGCACCTTGTTGCTGCAAATAACGAAACAGTCCCATACGTGCCGGTTGGGTATAGACGAGACTGTTGACCAGAAAATCCTGCGAAGCGTGCAACAGCTGAGTGTTGACGAAGAAGAAAGTTCTATTTTTAAAGATAGGACCGCCGACGCTGAATCCAGGAATATGTTGAACGAACTGCGGCCGTGGAATGGGCTGACCGTTTGTCAGGTTCTCCTTATTCGCAGGATCATTGGCGTTGAGCCCTGGCGTCTGGTAAAACCAGAAAAGCTTGCCGTGGAATTCGTTGGTACCGGGATGAGTTTCCAGGATGACCTGAGCGCCGCTGGTTACGCCGTATTCCGCGTTCGCATTGGTCGTAATTACGCGAAAACCTTCGATGGAATCGGGATTCGTTCGCAGCGGCGAAAAGTTGGAACCCGGCGCGCTGGTTTCATTTATATCGATGCCGTCCAGTGTGAAATTCCAAGCGCGATCACGCGAACCGTTGACAGAAACTCCGCCGCCCTCGATGTTTGCGCCGGTACTGTTCAACGGACCTCCATCGATCACGCCCGGCACGCTGACTTCCAGCAAATCTAACGGGCTGCGACCGCGAGAGCCGACGACCGGAAGAGTTTCCAGCGCGCGCTGATCCACAAGTGCACCTAGATCGCCGGAATTTTCTGTCTGCACCAGTTCAGCACCGGCGCTTACCACAACTTTTTCGGAAGTTTCGCCAATTTTCAGCGTGGCGTTTACAACCATCGGTTGCGCAATCGTCAGTCTATTGCCTGTCGCAGTGAAATTCGAGAAACCGGTTACAGCGATTGCCACCGTATAGGTGCCCGGCACGATTCCATCAAACACATATGTTCCTGAGGAGGTCGTCTTAGTTTCGACCGAGATGTTCGTGGCTTCATTTATTAGGGTGACAACCGCGTCTGGGACAATCGCCCCACTGGTGTCTTGCACCGTTCCGGTTACGCGCGAAGATGCTTGAGCTCTGGCAGGCGCATTGTAAAAATGGAGTAACACCGACAGAGCGAAGACGACCACCCACCTTAGTTTCATACACCCCCCGTTTTTTGCCAATTCTCCGCTAAATTGTTCTGTTTGATACAACCTGCATTCAAATTCTGTCAATGGATTTGTTTTCAAAGTTCCTGGCAGGGCAACCGGAGGTTTGCCGTCTATTGTTATCTATACCTCGTGCCGCGAGGTTCATCTAGGGCACGAACCTCTTGAAAAAGTGGATATTTTGTGGGCTGAACAGAATCAAACGGGAGAGTGATTTCTTTCGTCTCGCGCCGCTCCCGGTGATCGCGCTTATCAATCAAAAAAATTCCGGAGGCGCTTGGACCTCCTCCGGGACAGAGATGTGGTTGATTTTTATTAGTCGAACAGTTGTTGGCACGTCCAGCGAATTGGCCGCGTGAATCAGTCGGGCCTACTGGACGTTGATAATTTGAATCACGATAGCGGCGCTCGATGCATCGTTTGCTGACAACCCGAGAAGGAAAGGCTGTATCTTCTCGAACCCGGCCATGAAAAGCCTGCCCGCTGCTTGCAAAGCTGCGTTCAGTCACAGGTCCTTATTCCCGGCCTGTGAGTTCACGAACCGATACATTTCTGAAGCGGACGGGGATGGTTGTGGTCCTGTATTCCAGCGGCAACTTCGCTGCATGTGCCTTATACGGTTAACAGTCGCAGTGGGGCCGTGAGTTTCTACGTTATCTTGCACCAGCACTCCGTTGTGCAGCAACGTCAAGTGCGCTGCGCGCAATAATTTCCCGCCACCTTGAAATCCTAACCCATCCAAGAAAGCAGATCGCGGATACCCGCTGGCGCCTTCGATTTAGTTCCTGCAGTCAATGAAGGGGAAATTGCCAAGGCTTCATTGTGATCTTCAAACCAAACAAGAAAAGGTGACTTTTCGCCTCCCGGTAGCCTCTGCATATTCAACCATTGGTAGTATGCACTCATATCCGCATCTATCAGGGAACCGAGCGGGTCTAGTTCAGCCTCGACGCCACTTCGAGAAAGCAACTCATTCATGGGTTTTTGCCGCTGGCGAGGAGCAAAGCGCACAAGCAGACTAACAGGCTGGGCGCGCCGAAGCGCCTCGCGGGCCGCCCATTGCACAAATGTTGTGCTAAACAGTTGTGTGCCCGAACCTTCCGTCAACAGACTGATCTGAAAGCGATTCAAGACCGGATCTCCGTCGGGCATGTAAAGATCTTCTGGACGCATGCGGGCCAAGATTGTACGCAACGTTTCCGGTCCCATGCCGGCGGATTGGATTTCTGTCTGCATCTTACTTAGCAAAGCGATACGCACAGAATCCAGCGCGCGATAAGAGAGATAGGTAAGCAGCGACACATCCTTCATCGCCCGTCCGCCATCAATGTACCAATGAGCGTAAGGCGCCGCGTACTTTCTGGCACGGTCAGCCACTGATTCGAGAAGGATCTCCAGGCCATTTTCCGGCCTGACGCCAGTGAAATACACGCCGTGAGGACGCAGCTTCCGAAAGAGTTGATAACGACTTTCTGCCACACCTTGGCCAATTACCGCAATTCCCAAGCGGGGAACGGGAGGTGGCTGTGGTGGTGTCGCTATCCTTAAATGATCGCCGTACGTTACCGCTCCGTTGCGAAACGCTTCGATTTGATGGGTGGTCCAAAGATAGGCGGATAGTTGTTCTACAAATACACCCGGCTCATTTACCCAATCCAATTGTTCGAAGTTCGGCGACAAATGGATTTGAAAAAAACCCTTAAACCAGATGGGTATTTCGTTGGTGGAAAGAGCGCTGAGATCTCGAAGCTCCGTTTCCAATTGCAGGCGTTCGGCGGGGAATTTCCAATCGTAGGTAATCGCTTCTCGCAACAGGTTCGGCAGAAAGCTCAGCGGTAACCGCTTTAAAGCATCCAAATGATCCAGCAAAAGTTTTTGTGCCTCCGCGGGATATGCGCGGAAGTGCTCTGGTTTGAGGTCGGCGGGTAGCATTGCGCCTATAAAACCTCGGGAATCCGTTTGCCATGTGCGAACTTCGGAGAAAAACCGAGTAATGAGCCAAGCGTGGGGACGATGTCTGTCGATTCGATAGCCCGGTTTACAACTGCGCCTTGGCGAACACCAGGCCCCATGAGCATCATCCAGGTGGTGCGGGAGAGCGCGTCACCGGTACGATGGTGCTGAAAACCATTACCGCCGGGCTCCATGTCCGAGTCACGGCCGAAGTCGGGAAGGATAAGCATAGCGGTCTTGCCCGCGTATTCCGGCTGGCTCTGAATTTCGTTCCAAAGTTCGGCGCAGAGACGGTCCGTGCGCTGGATGCCCTCAATATAAAGTGAATAGGCCCCCGCATGCGCGATGTCAATATCGTGCAAAGTAATCCACAACATGCTGGGCGCGAGTTCCCGCATGAGTTGCCGCGCGATATAGACGGAAAGTTCATCGGGACTCGATAAAGTGCGCGCATGGGAAGTAAAATCAGCCACCGATACTTTTAATACCTCTTCCAATTGCCGCATTTGAAATTCATTGCCTGCGAGTTCCGGCGTAAAAAACGGTGTCTCATAGTTGTCGCGCAACAGATGCTCGTGCTCAGTGGCGCTGCCGGAAATAGTCGATTTGAGCAGATTTTTGGGCAGAATTACGCCTGCGCCGAGGCCGCGACCGTAAGAACGGTGGCCGCTTTCACCGATGCGATTGAATCCGTTACTGGGAGCGACCACCCACGTGTCAGACGCTGGACGCCGTAAATCCTTGCGGAAATATTCGAAGATTGTGGGATGTTCCGGGGGAAGAGAGGCAAAGTTGTTTACGCTTTCATACACTCCGGTGGCCAAACTTGCTGTAGCCACATAGTGGCCCAAAATGCCGCGATTGACGACTTGAGTAAAAAAAGTGGACTGAGGGATGAGTTCGTTAATGAGGTTAGGGATATTTTCCTGACCCTCTGGCGAGAAGGTTTCCTGATCACGCGCACCTCCGCCAAAGGTGACTACTACTGTTTTCTTTATCCTGGGGGTGGTTATCGCTGGAAGAAACGGAGTAAAGCCCATTAACGTACCGCCAAGCCCTACTCCGGCGGCAGCGCGCAGAAAATCACGCCTGCGCCAGGCTACTTGCTGCATTACTTCTCGCGGGGAGAAGACAGTGGAGGAAAACAGGTTAGACATGGTGAACCTTTATGTTCGGCAAAACGTACGCTCCGGAGTGAGCGAAGTCAAGAATCCTGAGCAGGGTGTTGAGGAGGTCCGACAGCACCCCAGGTACAATATGATCCATATGGTGTTTATTGGAAGGATTTTGCCGTGGACCGCCCTATCGAGCGCTCTGCGTGCTCGTCACCTCAGCGGTATCGTTAGTTTGTCAACGTTGTAACCTTCAAGACGCAGAAACGGTGCCTGTCCAGCTAAAAGTTTTATCTGGAAGTTTGCCGCGATATTTCGCGTTTCGTGGGGGAACAAGGTTACATAGTTGTCGCTATAGGTGATGGGTAGGATCTCGTTACCGCCAAGGCCCTGCGTAATTTCCACCCGAACGAAAAAGGCAATGCGATCGGTCGGATTCGTTAAGGTGATGGTTGTTGTGCCCTCCTCTTTCACTGCCGAAAGCGTAGCCGACGCCGTTAGAGTTGCCCGAGGCATTGTGTTAAGGCTGGAGAGATCCGCCCATTTAGCTAGATCGGTCTTAAACTGGATGTCATTTTTGGAATCACCAAGGTCATCGTCCGCGCTAGAGCTCCAGTAAGAATTTTCTACGATGACCTTTCCGGCTGCATCTCGCACGTCGCACTTGACGAAATAAACCGGACCCGCGTCTTTGATGCGGGGAACCGCCATGACTTCCGGCGATGAGTGCGGCGCGATGTTGACGTCTTTCACTTCATTGAAATACTTTCGCGCGCTATCGAGCGCGTAGTAAGCAACGGACACGGTCGCGTGTTCTTGCGCGCGGTCAGTCTGGTTCACAACATAAATCTTAGAAGTGCTGCGGTCACCCGTCGCATAGTAGTCCCACACGACGTTAATTGGACGCAGTCCTTCCTTAGCGCCGAAATATCCGCCACCTTGCTTGAAATAATAGTCGAACAGGTGCCCGAAGACGGATGGCCAGGGGTTGTTCATCATCCAATGGACGGTCATTTTCCGGTCCTGCCAATGCGTTGCGTACGTTTCGTATTGCGCGCGAACGTCTTCAAAATGCGCTAGTTGCGCTTTGCGGGAGAATTCCTCGGCGCTGCTAGAAGGACCGTAGCGCTTGTCCAGCACGCGTTTCACGGAGTACAAGGTGTTGTTGCCCTCGTTTGCACCCGCATGAAAATACCAATATTCGTCTATGGGCCAGAGTTTATCGGCGGGAATAAATTTCTTGAGGCTTTCGAATGGCGGAATGGTCTCGTTGTCGCCTTCCTCGGCGGAAGAGCCACGCGCCGCTCCATATTTCTCGCTAAACCAGTAATACGGCGGCCGCCAAACATACGGCCCGACCATATGAATGCCGCTCCAAAAACGATTCCACGCAGCGACGGTGTCTACGACCGGATTTTGCCAGTGCAGGTCGCTAAGGATGTGATTGTAGTCCGCTAGTAAGGCATCTGGAGGCAATCCGTCGCTTCCGTTGGCCCAGATGACGGCGGAGGGATGAGAGCGAAGTTCGCGAATGCGAGCGCGGATACTAGCCCGCGCAACCCATTGGTCTTCCGCGCTCCAGGCCTCCCAATGTTCCCATTGTGCACAGCACATCCAGCCAAGCATGACCGGAATGCCTTCACGGTCGGCCAGCTCGATCATGGAATCATCGGCAATTTTGGATTCCCAGCGTATTAAGTTGAGTCCGAGATCTTTTATGTAGCGGATTGTGGTTAGGTCGCGTTCCGGGTCGTTCTTGAAAAGGAGGTCCGGAGAATAGACACCACCACGAATCAAATAGTCCCGGCCATTGATCTGCAAATAAAAATTTCCACCCGTGCCGATCGCAGGAAACTGGTTATCAGTATCCCGGCTCGAAGTGATTTTGCGGATCCCGAAATTAATCGACTGAACATCGGAGACTTCGTCGTTGATTTTAAAATCTAACTTGAGCCGGTAGAGATTCGGCTTGCCCCAAAGATAGGGCCACCAGAGCTCCGGATCGGCGACCGAGAGTTGGGGGAAATTTGTAGGTGTCAACGCAACTTCCTGAGTGGTGTCGGCGTAGAGTGAAACTTGCTTTTGGAAGTTAATCGGTGGCTTGCCTTGGCGGGTGATCTCACCGTAAATCGTGCCGCTGATCGGTTGACGACTTGCATTGTGCAAGTCGCAATAAACGGTAAGGGCGGCTGGACTGGTAGCGGGAAGAGGCAGATTCGTTGCCACATATGGATTGCGGATGGCCACTGGGCCCGTGGAACTGAGATAGACGCGTTTCCAGACTCCAGCGTTGCGGTCTGGTGTGAAGCTAATATCGAGTTTTTTCTTTTCGTCGTGATAGCCGATATATTTCCAATTGATCCAATCAAGCCAACTGTCTCCAAGCTCGACGCCGTGTTCTCCGAGAACGGCTCTTTCCGGGGTAATCTTAACTGCCAAAATATTCGGTTTCTCTTGGGCAATGAATTCCGTCACATTAAATTCGAAAGAACTGTACATGCCCACCGCTTGTTCGCGACTCGCTAGCTTATGACCGTTAAGCCAAATATCCGCGCGATAGTTGATCCCCTTAAAGATCAGTGAGTACACAGTACGACCGGCTGGCGCCTTGAACGTGGTGCGGTACCACCAGTCCTGCTTCCAGATATCTCCGGGAGTAGTAAGATTCATGCCGTAATAGAGATCCTTGTAGACTCCGTTGTCCTCCAGTACTTGCAACACCGTGGCAGGCATGCGCTGGATGGCGTACCACTTTGTCGCGTCGAAGCCTGCTTGAGAAACCAACGCTTCGTCTCCCGAAATGTTCGTCGCAGCAGACATTTTCCATCCTTGTTGCAATTCTTCCACGTTGGGAGCGTCTGATGACGCGAAAACATTCTGTGGAATTAGCGTGGCAAGAAAACATAGAACGACAGCAACTGACGATAAGCGAAGTTTCATTAGGAAGACTCCTCGGGTTAGTTGGTGTCGACCCAGGAAAAATGATACAAAGTCAGAGACACTTTTAAGTGATAAAACGAAAGAAAACGCTATGAATCACAACAGAGAACGCAAGGCCTGTCAATAGCGAGAAATTATGAGCTGCGCAACGGTGGGCCCGGCACTGCAGCTCCTAATTGTCAGCGAGCACAACATTCCGGCGCGGACCATGACGTTCTATGTTTAAAAAGAATTCAAGAGCATTTTTGAAGATGATATGAAGATATCCCCTGGTAAGCGCAAAGGATTGGAAGCAACCTCAAATAGTCGCGGTTTAATTGCAGCGTTGGCCATCGATCAGCGGAGTGCTTTACGCAAACTTTTCGCTGCAGCCATTGGAATGAATGAAGACCAAATTACACGTGAAATGTTGGAGCGCTACAAGGAGGCCGTGGCTCGCGTGTTGACTCCTTACGCGAGTGCAATTTTGCTCGATCCTGAATTTGGCTTGGGCGCAGCAAAGGTGAGAGCGAAAAATGCCGGTCTACTTCTCGCATATGAACAAACAGGCTACGACAAATCTGTTCCCGGCCGTTTACCTCGTCTGTTGAACGGCTGGTCCGTTTCACGGTTGGTCGCGGCGGGCGCAGACGGAGTTAAAACGCTCCTGTATTATTCGCCTTTTAGCCCGCCGAGTATTAATAGGTCGAAACAGTCTTGGGTGGAACGAATCGGGGCCGAGTGCGCGGAGCAGGATGTGCCCTATTTTCTGGAGCTGGTTGCCTACCATGACGAAATGGATGAAAGGAGTAGAGAGTTCGCCCGCCTGAAGCCCGAGACCCTGACGCGCAGCATAGAAGAATTTTCCAAACCGCAATATAACGTGGACGTTTTGAAGGTGGGTGTACCGGTAAACATGGATTTTGTTTCTGCTCCCGGCCGAAACAACGGTGATGTCGTGTACACGCGCGACGAGGCTAAGGAGCATTTTCGCCGCGCTTCCGTGGCGGCGGGAAAACCCTTCATCTATCTCTCGGAAGGGGTGAGCAACCAAGTTTTTGGTGACGCCCTGGAGTTAGCGGCTGAGGCAGATTCTAATTTTTCAGGGGTTTTATGTGGAAGAGCTACATGGAAAGATGGTGTTCCGATTTTTGCGACCAGCGGCCCTGACGCGCTGGAAGATTGGCTGTCGACGGAAGGTGTAAGAAACATCCAGCGGGTAAATGTTCGGCTAGAACAAGCGAAGCCATGGTTCCGATTTTATGCATCAACCGCCGATAAGGCTCTTTCGAGTTAGCGCGGATGTTGAATAGTCCATTGAATGCACTGTGGTGCGTCAGCGCTAACCCGGCTATCGATAAACGATTGCACGTATCTGCGTTAACGCCCGGGCGCGTCAATCGAGCAAGCGCGGTGCGGGCCATGCCGGGAGGAAAAGCCGCACACGTAGCCATGGTTTTGCGAATTTTGGGCACCGACCCGCTGTGGTTGGGATTTTCCGGCGGCCGGAGCGGGGAACAACTAGTGAGCGGATTACGAGCGCTCGGGATACGCGTCCATCACGTTACCGCGGACCAGGACACGCGTGTGAATCTTGAGATTATCGACGAGCAGGGCTGCGTGACCGAATTGCTTGAACCTGGTAGCGCGCTCACCGACGAAAATTGGCGAGAATTTTATCGCGCGTATGAAGCGTTACTCTCTGAGGAAAAAAGCAGTGGTCTGGTGATTGCCTCTGGGAGCGTGCCACCTGGCACCGATCCAGATATATATAGAAGATTGACCGAATTAGCGCATCAGTATGGCCACAAAATGTTTCTCGACACGAGCGGAGAACCGCTTCGACGAGCACTAGCTTTCAGGCCGGACTTCATAAAACCTAATCGCGAAGAAGCGGAAGGGATTACCGGCGGAACGATTGGCGATCTCCACGGAGCCATGGCCTTAGCGGAGCGATTAATACAGCTTGGTGCTCGAAGTGTAGTAGTCAGTCTCGGCCACGAAGGTTTGCTTTGGCATCTTGGTGCAGGGCAGGAGGTGTATCACGCGCAGCCGGTCAGGGTAAAAGTGCGCTCCACAGTGGGGTGCGGCGACGCCACTGTAGCGGCGTTCGTTTATGCGGTGTCGGCAGGACTGAGGGTAGAAGAAACTTTGTCTTTAGCCGCAGCTTGTGGCGCAGCGAACTGTCTGGCGGAGTCTCCCGGTCGTATACGCGAACAAGACGTTCGCAATTTGCAGATGCAAGTTCAGATCGAAAAATTGTCATAGCAAAATTCGTAGAACGTTGCGGGCGACTGTGATCGAGTGAAGGCAAGACAGAACTGAGATTGCATTGCCTCATTTTATGAGGTTTGTTGACACTAACATTAAAAAAAGGCGCTGGTCGAAATTGTGAAACGAGAGTTTGCGCACACCCAACCATCGAGGATAACGAAGCATGCCAATGGCGAAGATAAGACCCCAAGATTCAGCAACGCTGCAAGAGATTTTGTCTCAACCACTGGCGTGGAAAGACTCGTTGCGCAATCTGGAAACGAACGCCGCCCTGGAATCCGTTCTCGCCAGCTTTGATTTTAAAAGTGAATTGCTTTTTATCGGCTGCGGGACCAGTTTCTACCTGGCCGAAGCAGCAGCTGCGTCTTGGACCACACTTACCGGCCAAACCGCCCGAGCTCTTCCTGCGTCGGAACTTCTGTTATTTCCGGCTCTCAGCTTGCCGCACAAGGGGCAAACGCAAGCCGTGATCATTTCGCGATCTGGAAGTACATCGGAGGCCGTGCGCGCCGCGATTTTTCTCGCCCGCGAGGCACGAGTTACAACCGTTGGGCTGACCTGCTCACCGAATTCTCCATTGGCGTCAGAGTGTGACCTGACCATACAACTCACGTCCGCGGACGAAAAGAGCACAGTCATGACCCGTTCGTTTACCTCAATGCTTCTCGTGATGCAATATTTGGCCGGACGCAAGGCGGGCGACAAGCAATTATGCGATTCATTAGAGCACATGCCGAATAATTTCTCCGCGTTACTTCAAGTTTTTTCTGAACGGATTAATGTCTTTCTGGAAAATCGCAATTTTGCAGATTACGTTTTTATGGGACAGGGGCCTTTCCAGGGAATCGCGCGCGAGGCATCTCTGAAGGTTACGGAGATGTCTTGCTCATTCAGCCAGGCCTATCACACGCTGGAGTTTCGCCACGGCCCCAAGGCCATCGTCAGCCCCGAAACCTGTCTAACCTTTTTTATCAGTGAGAGCGGACGGGATTCGGAATGTGAAGTCCTCGTTGAAATGAAAGACCTGGGAGCCGCAGTAATAGCAGTCTGCAATCGCGCAAACGAAACAATTCGTTCGTCCAGTGATCTGGTAGTCGAATTGGGTTTGGACGGGACGGAGATCGTGACTCTGGCGCCAGCTGTCGTCCCTGCTCAATTATTGGGATTCTATGCAGGCATCAAAAAGGGACTGAATCCTGATAGCCCGAAAAATCTAAGCCGTGTGGTGCTTCTCGATTGACCGTCAAGGAGCATCACGTGTCTAAGTTTGACGTTGCCGTGGTCGGTGAACTGAATCTCGACATTATTTTGTCGGGACTTCCGCTAGTGTTACAACTCGACCGTGAACACCTCGCGGAAGATTTGAAGGTTACTTTAGGCAGCTCGTCTGCAATCTTTGCTCACAACCTCACTTGTCTCGGTAACAAGGTTATCTTCAGCTCCACGATCGGGAACGATTCATTAGGCGAATTGTGTCTTCAGCGACTTTTAGAAAGCGGCGTGGATGTCTCCACTGTTCGTCGATTTGTGGGCAGACAAACCGGTTTGTCGGTGCTTCTGCCCCGCGGATCTCAGCGCTACATACTTACGTATCCCGGAACTATGTCTGAGATGCGTTTTGAAGACCTGGGTTTGGACGTTATCTGCAGCGCCAGGCATTTTCATTTGTCATCGTATTTTCTGCAACGTGCGCTGCGGCCGCGGATGGTTGAGCTCTTCAGGTATGTGAAACAGGCAGGACTCACGACATCTCTGGATACAAATGACGATCCGGAGGAGCAGTGGGGCGCAGACCTGCTTTCCGTTTTTAAATATGTCGATGTTTTGCTCCCCAATGAGCACGAGGCCTGCAAGATTTCCAAAACACAAGACGTTCACAGCGCCGCGAAAGTTTTGTCAAAACTGGTGCCACTGGTGGTGATTAAGCGTGGTTCAGACGGTGCAATAGCGCAACACGGGAGCGAGATATTTTCAGCTTCCGCGCAAGCTGGATCGTTCGTCGACGCCGTGGGTGCTGGCGACAGTTTTGATGCCGGGTTCATTCATGAATTCATTCGCGGCGGTAAAATCGAGGACTGCCTCAGATTTGGAAACATTGCCGGCGCGCTCTCGGTCACACGCGCTGGTGGAACCGAAGCGTTTCGCGAGAAAGCACATCGACAAGACTTTTTCAAAAAATACAATGTCGAAGCTTAGTAAATAAGGCGTAGGAGCGCATCGTTTTTAGAGAAACAGTGGGCAGGGTGCGTATCATACGAGCGTTACTTCGATGCCCGCTTTCTTTAAAGCCCGCAAATCGGATTTAGAAACACCGCGGTCAGTGATCACTTCTTGAAAAGCGGAGAGAGGCAATATATGCGAAAGGCTTCGACGTCCGAATTTGCTCGAATCGCAAACGACCACCGTCCGTTTGGCCGCTTCGGACATCACCCGGTTAACTTTCGCCTCCGGTAAATTAGGAGTACTGAGGCCGTACGTCACGTCAATTCCATCAACTCCCAAAAACAAGATGTCGGCGTTCAAATGGCGCAACACATCTTCAGCTATCGAACCTACCAGCGAGAACGAATTTTTCCGTAACATGCCGCCCGTTAAGATGACTTCAATAGTAGTACCGGCCAATTCCACGGCAATGTTGACGGCGTTAGTTATGACGGTAAGTTGCCGGAAATTGCGAAGAGCGCGTGCGATGGCGGTGGTGGTAGTGCCCGAATCAAGAATGATAACCTGCCCCTCTTTGACCTTACTTATTGCGGCAGCGGCGATATGAAGCTTTTCCTTACTATATAGCTTCTCCTTTTCCCTGAGAGTTAGATCTTTAAAGGCCCCGCCCCTCGCAGGTAACGCGCCTCCATGCGTGCGATCTATCAATCCTCGTGCGTACAACGCGTCCAGATCTTTTCGAATGGTGACTTGCGACGCTTCGAACTGCTGTGCCAAATCGCTCACTACTACACGGCCGACTCGATTTAGAACGTCTAAAATGGCTCTGCGCCGCTCTTCGTTCAGCATTTTGCTCCCGGAAAGAACCCTACAGCTCCAAATTGCTGTGTGGCAAATCGTATTACCTAGTGTGTTTCAGCCGCAATCCTTGGGGGTTGGGATCATTTTTGCGTGCAACGCAACAATCTAGTCACTCTGCAGCAGGGACACGAGGAACCGTCTCAGCGGATCGGTGTGATCTTATCAATTCTGCAACGTCTTCGTACTGGTCGGTAGCAAGGAAATCTACGCCGGCGTCGATTGCGGCTGTCCAGCGCAATAAAACTTTCTCTTTTGAGCCGAAGTTGTAATCCTTGTCCCAACCGTTTTTTTTGAGTTCGCGATCACGCAACCCATTGAGCGTGTAGAAGCGAATCCATAAACCTCGGGCATGAGAAAAAGCAACAAGTTGACGGAGCCTCTTGTCGTCAAGCTCGGTCCAGGCTCCAGCCTTTCTTTGCCCTCCCCGTTCGACCACTTCCCAGGGGTTGTTCCACCAGCGCCGATAGTTATTTGCCGAACCCGGAACCAGGACTTCTGGAGCAGCCATCGGATCTTTATTCCGGACATGAACCGCCCCGAAAACCAGCAGTCTCTCTCCAACTGGAACGGAGCCGTAAAAATCCCGCTCTTGGCTATCGGCCTCGCCCGTTAACACGAGAAGCGGTTTCGGCGTCAGAGGCATCACTTTATTTATATCAACAACGCGTTCGGTGCTACAGATCCATGCCTCATATTCCTTTAAGAGTTGCCAAACAGCAGCGTGATGTGCAGGTTCATCTGACTTAAAATCCAGATTCAGAGTAATGAGCGGCCAGGCACCCGAGTTGCCCTCCCGTAAAGCCTGCTCCATCATGGGACGGATGCGCTCGAAGAAATAAGCGCACATCGTTGGCTCCGTACCGCGCGCGGGTTTGCCGTGCGAAACAATGGACCAAGATTTGCCGCTACGCTTCTCCGTATACCAAAGCAAATCTTGTTCAATGGCCAAGGGTGCGGCGGTTTTAAGAGCTCGCTCAATTCGATCAGTCCACATACCGTCGTACGGATAACAGTTGTGCGCGTCCATCACCACGCGAGACCCCGGTGCAAGTGAGCCGACCTCTCCAGCACACAAAGGCGACATCAAAACTGATAACAAGATGGCCAGTTTTATTTTGCTAATTCTTGGAGCGAATCGCATTGCGGTCCTCGCCGTCGAAGGCATTTCTTCCGGAACACATGGCTGTTAAGAGTACGGGTAATTTATATTGACAACGCTATGAATCGCAAGTAAAAGTAATCTTTCGTAAGAGGCGAAAAACCGCCGATCTTCCTACGTATATTTTGGCTCCGGCTTGTTTTTCTTCGGATATGAAAAACGTTCGGGAGAATTCGATGTCAAAATCTAACCTTCTAGACTTTTTAAGATTTGCCACTTTGGAGAGGACGACCGGCCTCACTCGCATTTTGCGTTGCCTATTCGCAAACGCAGCGATTCTTTTTTTTGGTGGAAGCGTTTTATTCGCCCAGGTAGATGCCGGTTCGATTTTCGGCACTATCAAGGATTCAAGCGGTGGGGTCATTCCTGGCGCTACCGTGACTCTGACTAACGATGATACGGGGTTGGTCCAGACTACGCTGACTGCTAACGCCGGAGAGTATAGTTTCGCTCCAATAAAGATTGGCCGCTACTCGGTCGCCGCAGAATTCAAAGACTTTCGACGGATTGAGCAGAAGAATGTAACGGTCGATGTTCAGCAGCGTGTCCTTGTAGACTTCGTGCTCTTACCCGGGTCAACTACGGAGACCGTCGAAGTCACCCAGGAAATTCCCACGCTCCAAACCCAAGACGCATCGGTCGGGCAGGTGATCGAAGAGCGATCCATCAAGAATCTGCCGTTAAACGGAAGGAACTACACTTTTCTGGCCCAGCTTTCTGCCGGTGTCACTCAGAATCAGCAGGACACGCGCGGTCTTGGTGCGAGCGGCAGTTTTTCCGCTAATGGGCTGCGTCCTGCGCAGAACAATTACTTACTGGACGGACTCGACAATAACTCCAATCTCGTAGATTTTCTGAACGGTACGGCCTACGCTATTCGCCCTCCCATTGACGCGATTCAGGAATTTAAGATCCAGACCAGTGACTACAGCGCCGAGTTAG
>JALYIM010000005.1 GCA_030775785.1 Acidobacteriota bacterium | reverse complement strand
CACCGACAATCGCATGCAAGCCGGTCATTTGATTGAACTCTCTGCCGCCACGAAAAGTCTTCATGACAAACTTAAAGATATCGTGAAAGATTTGGAGTCGTAGAAACCGTCCCCTGTTTTTTATTCCAACCTTTTCAGTGCGTCCAGCACTCCGTCCTGTAGAAAATAAGCAGGTAGGTCCGAACCACCTTCCGATATCATCCTGCAACTAACGGGACGCAGGATCGGACAAATCGGATTCCGACAAGGGAGGCAACATGCGCTGGACACCGGGTGGGGACAGCAGTGATGTGGAGGACCGGCGTGATGACGGTGGTTCCGGCGGTTTTCAGTTTGGCGGCATGCATCTGGGCATCGGTGGATTCATAATCCTGCTGGTTCTTAGCTTCGTCTTCAAACGCAATTTCCTCACGCTGCTCAGCACCGACAACTCCGGCGCTTCGACGACAGCAGTTTCTCACGACTCTCCGCGCGACAAAGCCGAACAGCCGCTAGTTGATTTCGTTACATTTGTCTTGGACGATACCCAGAATACTTGGCAGAAAATCCTGCCCGCCCAAGGCGTGCCTTACCACCATGCCAAGCTGGTTCTTTTCCGAGATTCAATTGATTCAGCCTGCGGCATGGCGCAATCTGCCAGCGGTCCGTTTTACTGTCCAGAGGACGAAAAAGTTTATATTGACCTTTCTTTCTATGACGAGTTGCGGCAGCGCTTTGGAGCGCCTGGTCAGTTTGCGGAAGCGTATGTGCTGGCGCACGAGGTCGGACATCACGTTCAAAAGCTGTTAGGCATCGAGGGCAAGGTCAGGGCCGCACAACAGCGCAATCCGCAGTCGGCAAGGGAACTTTCGGTTCGCTTGGAGTTGCAGGCGGACTGTTTCGCCGGCGTGTGGGGAAATACGACCCAACAGCGAAACTTGTTGGAACCTGGTGAGGCGGACGAAGGCCTGAAAGCTGCGGCTGCGGTAGGAGATGATCGCCTGCAAAAAATGTCCACCGGACACGTGAACCCCGAGACGTTCACTCATGGAAGCTCTGCCCAACGGATGGAATGGTTTCAACGTGGTTTCAAAGACGGCAATCTTTCGTCCTGCGATACCTTTAACTAAGTCTCCAACTGGCATTCTGCGGGCTGCGCAGAATCTGTGCATCTGTCAGAAAATGCATGGGTCTTTCGTCAACGTCGTCACTCGCGGCTCCGCCTTCCTCAGGCTGACGGGGTATTGAAGGGTGATCAATTCACCAGTGACAGCGTAAGTGAGGTACACTCATCCCGGCATTTTTCCGAGGATATTTTTTTGAAGAGAAGCATGCAAAAAATTCTTGTCATAGTCGTTCTAGTAATATGCTGCGTCTCGCTGGCTAAGGCGCGCGGCCACCGGCGGCATAATCAATCCCAGCAAGATCAGCAGCATCAAGGACAACCTGGCGTTTTCGATTATTACGTTTTGACAATGTCATGGTCTCCGGAGTTTTGTCATGGACACGCCGAGTCTCCCGAATGCCAGAGTGGGCACTACGGTTTCATCGCCCACGGGCTGTGGCCGCAATACACGCATGGATACCCGGAACATTGCGGTGACTCAGCGGGACTTTCAAATCCGTCCGCGATGCTCGACATTATGCCGGATGTGAAACTCATTCAACATGAGTGGACGACGCACGGCACTTGCAGCGGCTTAAGCGCGGAGGAATATTTCAAGCGCTTGCGCACAGCCTACACGGCAGTTAAAATCCCCGCGAAGCTGATAGCACCGGCAGAAAGTTTTTCTATTCCTCCGGATGAACTCAAGAAGTCTTTTTTGGAAGCCAATTCCAAGCTGAGCAATGAGAGTCTGGCGATCAGCTGCGGAAACAACTACCTGACGGGCATCCACGTATGTCTCACGAAGGATTTGCAACCAACTGCATGCACGGATATACGAGATTGCCGTGCGAACATGATTAAGGTGCCGCCAATTCGTTGATTTGATGTGATTTGCTACCGGGCCATTTGCTTGCGATACAAACTGAGGAGTCGTGATGGCATCTCAGGTGCCAAAATTCGCGTTCTACACTTTACAGGGAGATCACATGAGAACCAGCAAAACAGCGGTATGGGTAGTTTTGATGTTCGTGCTCTGTGGCATGTCGTTTGCCCAGAAGAAATCGTCGAAAAAGCCGGCGGAAAGCGCAAATCTAGCCGCCAAGGTTGATCTGAATACGGCGTCGGAACAAGACCTCGAGGCACTGCCTGAAGTTGGTGCTGCCACCGCCAAGAAGATAATCGCGGCGCGACCTTATAGCAGCGTCAGTGATCTGCAAAAAGCTGGATTGTCGGCCAAGAAGATTGAAAAGTTGACACCATTGGTGACAGCGAGTGGTAGTAACGGTTCAACCGAAGGTGCGAAGCCAGCGAAAAGCGAACGTGCTCCGAAAGGCGCAAAATCAGGCGAAATGAAATCGGACGCGATGGCCACGTCATCGTCCGGCGCCAAAGTAGATTTGAATACCGCCAGCGAAAAAGAGGTTGAAGACTTGCCTGGCGTGGGACCCGCAACTGCCAAAAGAATTATTGCGGCGCGTCCTTATTCTTCAGTGAATGATTTGTCGAAGGCGGGACTGTCGGCGAAGAAGATCGAAAAGATTAGTCCAATGGCGACGGTTAGCGGGTCGGCATCTTCAGGTCGCTCCGCCTCCGGCAGCTCTAGCTCTTCCTCTTCTGCGCCCAGTCCGGCCGCAACCACACCTGCAAGCGCACCGCGAAGCAGCGACTCTGCGCCGAAGAGTTCGAAGATGCAATCTTCGTCCTCGGAGTCGAACTCCGCATCTGAAGCACCGGCACAGACTCCACCGCAAAAGGGCATGGTCTGGGTCAATCTGGACACCAAGGTCTACCACAAAGAAGGAACTCGCTGGTACGGCAAGACCAAGAACGGAAAGTTTATGAGCGAGAGCGATGCAGTCGCTGCAGGTTACAGGGCGTCAAAGAGATAACGTAAGGACGCCGTCGCGCCAGAGCTGCGGCGGCGCGCCAAGTCACACAAGTCATACAGGAGAACTTATGGGGTTTCTCGGAGGGTTGTTGAGCAATGTCATGGGCGGCAATGCCAGCCCGGAACATAGCAACGTCGCGCAGGTACTCTTGCAGCATCTCGGCGACAATCAAGGGTCAGGAGGACTGCAAGACATCCTGAATAAATTTCAAAATGCAGGCTTGGGAGAACAGGCAAATTCCTGGGTGAGCACAGGAGCCAATCAGCCCATTAATCCTGACCAAGTAGAGCAGGGTATGGGATCGGGATTGTTAAATCAGCTCGCCGCGAAGGCGGGAGTTTCTCCGACCGTTGCCAAGATTGCGCTGGCAGCGGCCCTGCCCTTCATCGTGAGTCATCTAACACCCAATGGTCAGGTTCCGGATGAAGGTTCAATCGCCCAGAAGATTAAAGGGATGCTCGGCAACGCTGCATAAAGCAACTACTCTAGTGAGCAGGTTCGCTCGAGGTGATTGAC
>JALYIM010000004.1 GCA_030775785.1 Acidobacteriota bacterium | reverse complement strand
TGGCCAGACAAGTTCCATTAGAGCGTTGCAGAAATATCGGCATCATGGCACACATTGATGCCGGTAAGACCACTACGACTGAGCGCATCCTGTTCTATACCGGCAGGACGCACCGCATCGGAGAGGTACACGAAGGCACTGCCACCATGGACTGGATGGAGCAGGAGCAGGAGCGCGGCATTACCATTACGTCGGCCGCCACCACCTGTTCCTGGAGAGATATTCGCATCAACATTATTGACACCCCCGGCCACGTGGACTTCACGGCCGAAGTGGAGCGCTCTTTGCGTGTGCTCGACGGCGCGGTCGCGGTTTTTGATGCCGTTCACGGAGTGCAGCCGCAATCCGAAAAAGTGTGGCGCCAAGCTGACAAATACGGCGTGCCGAGAATTTGTTTCATTAACAAGATTGATAAGATGGGCGCGGATTTCGAGCATGCCATTGACACCATCCGCAAGCGTTTGAATGCCAAGCCCATCGCGATTCAGATTCCCATCGGGCAGGAAGATAAGTTCAAGGGCGTGATTGACCTTATCGAGATGAAGGCCATCACCTGGGCTGATGACACCATTGGCGCCGAGTACATCAAAGGTGAGATCCCGGCTGAATTGCAGAAGAAAGCGGAAGCTTTCCACACCCAGCTGGTTGAGACCGTCGCGGAAAACGACGATGAAATTCTGCACAAATTTCTTGAAGCCGAGCCCATTTCCGCAGCGGAATTGCGAGCATCGCTTCGTCGCTCGACGATTGGGTTGAAATTGTTTCCCGTGGTTGTCGGTACGGCTTTCAAAAACAAAGGTATTCAGCCTCTGCTGGATGCGGTTGTGGATTTTCTGCCTTCTCCGCTCGATGCCGGCGACGTCAAAGGAACTAATCCTGACAACGGAGAGCAGGTCATACGGCATCCCGAGGACAAAGAGCCATTTTCTGCTCTGGCATTCAAAATTATGGCCGATCCGTTTGTTGGCCAGCTGACTTTTATCCGTGTGTATTCCGGACAGCTCAAATCCGGCGATGCCGTATTGAATGCCGGCCGTAAGCGTACGGAGCGTATCGGGCGTCTACTGAAGATGCACGCCAACAAGCGCGAAGACATCAACGAAATTCTCGCGGGTGATATTTGCGCTGCCGTCGGCCTCAAGAACGTGAGCACTGGCGACACCATTTGCGATGAGAAGCATCCCGTCGCGCTGGAATCCATTACGTTCGCGGTCCCAGTAATTTCAGTTGCGGTTGAACCCAAGACCAAAGCCGATCAGGAAAAAATGGGCATGGCGCTCGGGCGTCTGGCGCAGGAAGATCCAACCTTTAAAGTCCACACTGATCCAGACAGCGGACAGACCATCATCAGCGGCATGGGCGAGCTCCACTTGGAAATCATCGTGGACCGCATGATGCGCGAGTACAAGGTCGAGGCCAACGTCGGTAAGCCTCAGGTTGCGTACCGCGAGACGATTCGCAAGAAGTCGGAAGCCGAAGGCAAGTACATTCGCCAGACGGGTGGACGCGGCCAGTACGGTCACGCCAAAATCCGCCTCGAGCCGCAAGAGCCTGGCAAGGGATACGAATTCGTCAACGACGTGGTCGGCGGTTCGGTTCCTAAAGAATTTATTAAGCCGATTGACCAGGGCATCAAGGAAGCCATGGAAGGTGGCATTCTGGCTGGCTACGAGATGGTGGACGTCAAGGCCATTCTCTATGACGGCAGCTATCACGATGTTGACTCCAACGAAATGGCGTTCAAGATTGCCGGTTCAATGGCTTTCAAGGAAGCTGCCCGCAAGGCGTCTCCGGTGTTGTTGGAGCCCGTAATGGCGGTCGAAGTTGTGACTCCTGAAGATTACGCGGGCACCATCATGGGCGACCTGAGCTCGCGTCGCGGGCGCATTGAAGGCATGGAGCACCGCGCCGGTTCGCAGGTAATCAAGGCGATTGTGCCGCTGGCGGAAATGTTCGGATACGCGACACATATGCGTTCGAGCACGCAGGGACGCGCCGAATATTCCATGCACTTTGCGCGCTATGAAGAGGCACCGAGATCGGTTTCAGAAGAAATAATTGCAAGGGTGCAAGGGACCGCGAAGTGACTAAGCGGTCCGCGGTTCGTTGTTGACCGCAGATTTTGGGTCGCCGACGGACGGCAAGCGGATTTTGAGGTAGTTTTTGGATCTGGTGGAATCTGGACAGAGTTTTTGAGTCTTGCGGTCGGATATATCGATACTGAAGTTGAACCCGAAGCGCGGACGGAACGACGGTACAGAGTTAAAGATTTCTGGAAGTCGCACACGAGCTTTGAAGCCTTTCGAGTGCGATTTGCAGCAAAGTACGAGAAGCTGAACCAGCTCATTGTGGCAGAAGGTTTGGTCGAAAGACAGCAACTTGTTGGCGAGTATTGCGTGGACGATGGTACCAATGGGGACGATTTAGTTTCAGCCGAGGGCTGAGGAGAAGAAGAACGCAATGGCGAAAGAGAAATTTGAGCGGAATAAGCCGCACTGCAACGTAGGGACGATCGGTCACATTGATCATGGCAAGACGACGTTGACGGCGGCGATCACGAAAGTGCTGTCCAAGCACAACCCGAAGATCCAGTTTCGGTCGTTTGATTCGATCGATAACGCTCCAGAAGAAAAGGCGCGCGGAATCACCATTGCCACCGCACACGTCGAGTACGAGACGGCGAACCGCCACTACGCACACGTGGATTGCCCGGGCCACGCCGACTACATCAAGAACATGATTACGGGTGCGGCGCAGATGGATGGCGCGATCTTAGTTGTGGCTGCGACCGACGGTCCGATGCCGCAGACGCGCGAGCACGTGCTGCTGGCCCGCCAGGTGGGAGTGCCGTACATCGTGGTCGCACTGAACAAATGCGATGCGGTGGATGATCCCGAGCTGCTGGATCTGGTGGAACTCGAAGTGCGCGAGTTGCTGAAGAGCTATCAGTTTCCGGGCGACGATGTTCCGGTGGTGCGTTTGTCCGCACTGGGCGCGTTGAACGGCGAAGCCAAGTGGGAGAAGCAGATTGACGAGTTGATGGAGGCGGTGGACAAGAGCGTTCCGCAACCGGCGCGCGACTTGGACAAGCCCTTCCTGATGCCGATTGAAGATATTTTCTCGA
>JALYIM010000003.1 GCA_030775785.1 Acidobacteriota bacterium | reverse complement strand
TCAACGACTACCTAACTAACTCCAGTCCCTCCCTCTTTGTAAGAAGCTCCAACAGTGTTCGTGATACGAACGACAACATGGTTTTGCTCACGGAGAACAGCAATACCAGTAATGGTAACAACGCATGTACTAGCACATTTGCCGGAGTCACCAAAGGTTATATCAGTAGTGATTGGGTGGGTGGTTGGACACACGTCGCCTACGGCACTCGCCCTATTGAATTCTATCTAGGAGGTGGCAATTACCTGCCTCTTAGCATGAGCACAGTCGGCTCGAATGCTTATCTCCCTTTTAGGGTCGTGGCTAACGCCAGTGGTGGTTTTACTACAGGTAAGGGGCTAAGTTTCAACTACAGCAGTGGTGTAGACTATGGGTTCATCACCTGCTATGACACCGATGCTTCGGTTTGGGAGCCTTTGTTGATCCAAGCCTCTCTAGTTAAACTTAAGGCTACCGGAGTAGATGTTGTCATAGCCAACTCTTCCTCATTAAACCTGCAACCGGGAATCAATCTCTCGGCTTCGGGCAACTCTGTTCTGAGGTTGAGCGACAACAACAACACTGTCATAAATCCGACCGTCAATGGTGGCGCGATTTACTTGAATTGGGACAGAGGCACGGCGGGCTACGGAGTTATTTTCGGAAACGGCGCAGGGGGCACCGTTGGAAGATTCAGCGCGGCTGGCGGCCTAACTCTCGGAGGCGGGACAGATGCCGGAGCAGGTCATCTTTATGTTCTATCCGGGGACAACAGCGGCAACTACCTTAACCCTACTATAGCCAAATTTTTTGCAGCTAATGGAACGCAAGGTATTGGTGTCGGCTATGACGGTCTCGCTGCCATTGGCTCAAACGCTAATCAAGATTTTAATATCGCCGCTAAAGGAACAGGCACGGTTTGGTCAAGAAGTTTCCTTCGGGCCAGTGGGCCATCTGGAGGAATTGCCTTTCGAACCTCTGACGAAGTAAATTCCACTCTCTACATCTCACATCCTTCGACGGCTGCTCCTGCTGGGGCATCCAGAACAGCTAGACTTTATTCAGACGCTAATCTGGCTCTTGGTGCTGGAAGCACAGATGCCATCACGATCTTAAACTCTGGCGGTGTTAACATTGGTGGCACGGGCGATCCCGGTGCAAATATCCTGCGAGTGTCCTCAGCGGCCGCGCTTTCAGGCTTCATAGACTCACTGAATCTTTATGCTAATGGCGCGGGTTACAATACGAACTCCGGGCAGACGCTTCTTTGGTCGCAAAGCGGACTAACTCTCGCTCGTTTCGGGACGCAGTATGACGGGAGTCTAATGAATTTCGTGTGGCGGGATATGTATACTAGCGCGGGCGGCGCGGGATCGACAGAAATAATGAAGTTGACCGCCAAGGGCGCGTTGACCGTGAACCATTACGGCGGCAATGGAACTGCCCCGAGCATAGCAGCGGGAAGTCAAATAGGAACGGGCGGCTCACCCGCCGTTTCGTTAGGAACTGGTTCAACCGATTCCAGCGGACTGATTGCGATAACGACCGGCAACACGGCGGGAGCGACGGGAGACATGGCGACCGTAACGTTCGGAACTGCATTCACCAATAGCCCTTTTGTCACTTTGACGGGGGGAACACTTGCGAGCGGATTGCGTAATCCGGTAGTGACGACAGGCACAACCAGCTTCACGGTTTATTTTGCAACAGGGCCAGCACCTAACACGACTTACTACGTCTTCTATCACGTCCAAGGAAACTAACATTATGAAAAAACTACTCCTATCACTTCTGCTCTTACCTACACTGGCATTCGGCGACAACAAACTTGAGTGGACGGCCAGCCCCGACACCACGAAAATCAGAATCTACAAAGGCAATCCAGAATATTACAATTTTGCAACAGGGGCCAGCCTCATTGGAGATGCTTTCACCGTCCGATCCTCAGGCTCATTGAAGCAGAACATCTAGCCTTATGTTGAAACTACCGGAAGCGGTTATGGAATTGGAAGCCGAGCCAACCGAAAGGCAGCCCCCGATAATAAGTTAGCCATTGACCCTATGGCTATGATTGCAGCATTGGTTCACGATATTCAGCAGCAGAAAATACAAATTGATGAGATGCAAGCCGCTTTACAGAAATTGCAACATGTTGCAAAATAATAGACGTTGACAACGATACGGTTATGTTGTTAGTTATTGAATGAGCGATGAAAAGAAAGTTAAAAGCGAACCAATTCCACCTGCTGAAAACCCA
>JALYIM010000002.1 GCA_030775785.1 Acidobacteriota bacterium | reverse complement strand
AGATTGCGTGTGGCGCAGTGTCCAGTCGCGTACATCGCGCCCAGCATGCTTTGAGCTTTAGCGCTGGTGCCCTGGCCCGCGCTCAACAAGTCCTTTTGAGCGCGATTGCAGTTCTGCGGAACACCGTGTCCGTAGAGATACTTTTCGCCGTCCGCTGCCAGAGCGTCGTCTTGTGAAGCTGCAGCTGGCCTTCTGTATTGCTCCACCACGGTTCGCGATGCGGGACTTACTCTCGGCTGAGGCTCGCGGCTGGCTACCGGCTTTTCGGTAAGCTTTTCCGGGGCGGCTTTGTGGGCCGGTGCCGGAGTCGCATCAGCCACCTCGGCCTTAGCAGGCTTCTCTTGTTGCTCAGTTTCTAGCTTGCCTTGGGCCGGTTTTGCCTGAGACTCGGAGGCGGGCGGCATTGACGAGCCTACTTCCTGATCAGTCGGCATGGGGACACGAGAGTTTCCCGGTTTCGATTCAGCGGTCTTCTTCGTTTCAGGACGAGAAGGCTCGCCCACCCCGGTCCTCGGATGAGGATCGGATTCCCCGGTATTCGACATCGCAGGAGCAACTTCCGAGGGCGAAGCCGACATGTTTCCCGAAGAGGAAGGACTCGTCGGCGATCCACTCGCGGCTGTTTGAGTTTCTCGTCCGGCAAAGGGGAAGGCCCCATGCTTCCACTGCCAGCCCAATCCAAGGCCAATCGCAATCAGCAGGAAGAGAACCAGATACTTTCCGCGATGAGAATCCCCGTCCGGATCCTCCAGCAGATATTGAAAATTCTCGTTAGTCGGTTCGTTCGATAAACCAAGAAAAGACGGGCCACTCACAGTGCTGGCGTGTGTATCGGCTACTCTTGGCTGGGCATCGAGCCTAGCAGTTTCTGTGTGAGTCGTGTGAACAGGCGATTGATGTTGATAAAGAGGCACGGTGTTCGAAGTCTTTACATCGAGCGGCACGGTGGTTTGTGCTTCAGCCAATGGACTGGACTCAACCACGAGGTTGCTCGGGGCCGGCTTTATCTCGGCGGTGGGATTTGGCGTTGATTCCGCTACCGGGGTTGACGCTACTGAGAGCGGACGGGAAGCTGGCGAAAGCCTAGCCTCATTAAATATGACTGCTCTCTCTTCGAAAGGGTTCCGATCGTCTACCGCCGAATATTTCTTAAGTAGACCTCTGGCTTCCTCTCGAGGGGAGGCGACTGGGATATCCGCACGCACCGGCTTCGGAGCAGGATTAGAAACCGTCTCCGGCAGCAACTCTCCACACATTCCGCAGTAGTGGTACTGAGAGTCGTTTTCGTAATCGCATTTGCTGCAACGGGTGCGCATAACGTCTTATTATATTGGAATTAGATGCCTATTTCGCCCCCTTTGCCAATTGTTTGTGGGCCAACCTTTACACCTTGCTAAACAACGTGTTACCCTCATTGACGTTAGAGAAAAATTGAAATTGAGACAGGAGTGCACCAGGTAAGTGCTAGCCAGAGAGCAAAAGAAATCCCTCATAGATCAGTACGGCACTCATGCTACCGATACCGGCAGCCCTGAAGTCCAGATCGCATTGTTAAGCGAGCGCATTGGTCATTTGACGGAGCACTTCAAAACACACCAGAAAGATCATGGCTCGCGCCGAGGTCTTCTCATGCTGGTCAGCAAGCGGCGTCGTTTGCTCGACTACCTCAAAGTGTACGATTCCGAGCGTTATAAGACCGTCGTCCAAAGACTCGGCCTCCGTAAATAACTGCGGTTTTCTGTTTGTGAAATTATTCGTTGCAAATCATCGGAATTGTTCCGTGGCGTTGATAGCCACCGCTACGGGCAAGCTCGCCAGGGGGAATCATTCATGAGGGCTTTTGCATAAAGTGTGTTTCCGATCCTCGTTCGCAGTCGCTACTGGCACCTGCTCCTACGTCGTGCAACTTCAGAATCGCAATTGCGTGCCCTCCTGCCCAGAAGGATATAACTCATGAAACAAGAAGTAACCGTTCAACTTGCCGGCGGCAAAAGCCTTGCCTTTGAAACCGGAAAATTAGCCAAACAGGCCCACGGCTCCGTCGTAGTCCGCAACGGAGACAACGTCGTTCTTGCCACCGCAGTCGCCAACCCCGACCCCAGAGAAGGCATTGATTTTTTCCCCCTGACAGTAGATTACCGGGAATACACCTACGCCGGCGGACGCATTCCCGGCGGATTTATCAAGCGCGAAGGGCGCCCGAGCGAGCGAGAAATTCTGACCAGCCGCCAGATTGATCGTCCCGTACGGCCACTATTTGAAGAAGGTTTCAAGTGCGAAACCCAAGTCATCGCGTTCGTTCTTTCGGCAGACACCGAGAATGATCCCGACGTCGCCGCCATCAATGGCGCTTCCGCAGCACTGACCATTTCCGATATTCCATTTCTTGGCCCGATCGGTGCCGTACGCGTCGGATTGGTTAATGGCGCGTTTGTCGTCAACCCGACCTACAGCGAGATGCGTGACAGCCTGCTGAACATCATGGTTGTCGGCACCGCCGAAGGCATCGTGATGATCGAGTCCGGCGCCAAGGAAGTCAAAGAAGAAACCGTTGTGGACGCGATCGAATTCGGCCACGCGGAAATTAAGAAGATTTGCTCAGCCATCAATCAGCTCCGTGAAAAAGCGGGCAAGCCGAAGCGGAAGGTTACGCCTCCGGAGTTCGATCAGGCTTACTACGACCAGCTCAAATCGAAAATCGGCGCCGAACTGACGGATCGCGTAGATACGCAGAAGCACCCCAAAGCTGAGAGTTACACGCTCATCAAAGACCTGAAGAAAGAGTTGATGGCAGCGATTCCGGAAGACGATCTTGCCGGACGCGCCAAGTTGAAAACATATTACGAGACTTTGCGCGAGCGAATTTTCCGCGAGCAGGTCATCAATCAGAAACGCCGTCCTGATGGACGCCAGTTCGATCAAATTCGCGACATCTGGGTCGAGGTTGGAGTTCTGCCGCGCACGCATGGTTCCGCAATCTTTACCCGCGGAGAAACCCAGGCGCTCGTCACCACGACGCTTGGTACCAGCGACGATATGCAGCGCCTCGAGGTATTCGAGGGCGAAGCCAAGAAACGTTTCATGCTGCATTACAATTTCCCACCTTTCTCAGTTGGAGAAGTGCAATTTCTTCGGGGTGCGGGTCGTCGAGAAATCGGCCACGGAGCGCTGGCGGAGCGAGCAGTTTCCGCAGTGCTTCCTACTGAAGACAAGTGGCCCTACGCGATGCGCGTGGTCTCGGACATTCTCGAATCCAATGGCTCCTCTTCAATGGCAACGGTTTGCGGTGCGTCGTTGTCGCTGATGGATGCAGGCGTTCCGCTCAAATCTCCAGTCGCTGGGGTGGCAATGGGATTGGTGAAGGAAGGCGATCACTACGCAATCCTCACTGACATTGCCGGAGCTGAAGATCATTACGGTGACATGGATTTCAAAGTTGCCGGAACAAAGGACGGCATCACGGCTCTCCAGATGGACATCAAGGTCGGCGGCATTACCGCGCAGATCATGCGTGAGGCGCTGGCCCAGGCGCAACGGGGACGGTTGTACATTCTCGACAAAATGAACGAGGGGTTGGGAATGCATCGCGAGAATGTGTCATCGTTCGCGCCCCGCATCTACACCCTCCAGATTCCGGTGGATAAGATTCGCGACGTGATCGGACCCGGCGGCAAGATGATTCGCAGCATTATCGAGCAGACCGGTGTAAAAATTGACGTCGAAGATACCGGCAAGGTGAACGTTTCATCCAACGACGAAACGTCTGCCAACAAGGCGCTGGAAATCATTCGCAACCTGACGGCGACCGCTGAAGTTGGCAAGACTTACCTAGGCACGGTTTCACGGCTTGCCGACTTTGGCGCTTTCGTCGAAATTATTCCCGGTACCGATGGACTCCTGCACATCAGTGAAGTCGCTGAACATCGCATCAAGGATGTCCGCGATGAACTGAAAGAAGGCGATCAGGTTTTGGTCAAAGTGTTGGCCGTCGAAGGAAACCGAATCCGTCTTTCGCGTAAAGCGATTTTGAAAGAACAACGCGCGAAGATGGGCGGAGCCGAAGTTGAGGGTGAAAACAATGGCGACGCTCAGGGCGATGGACACGGCGAAGGCCATAGTTCGCAGGAGCCAGCCTTGACTATTGAGGGCGGCGGTGATTTCGCCGATGACGAACCCAACTTCAACCGTGATTCACCGCAAGGGGCGGTTGGAACGGGAAACCGTGGCCCCGGGGATCGCCCCAGCGGCGGAGATCGCGGTCGTGGCGGCCGCAGTGGTCGTCCCGGCGGTGGTGGCGGACGTGGTCGCGGACGTGGACCTGGTGGAGGTGGAGGCCGGGGCGGACACGGCGGCGGCAGGCACTAAGAATCAGGAATAAAGACAGAGAGGCCGTGGCCACAGTCACGGCCTATTTTATTTCTGAACCTCGTTTGTTTCCGAATTACACACGACATCAGCTGGAATAGCGCGCGATATATTTTGTTGTCGGAAACTTGCGTGCCGCACTCTCCGAAGTCATGCTGCGTATCTTTCCGTAGACAGAACGCTCTGGCCAGGGCCGATCGTATCTCCCAAGCACCCAGAAATATCCGCTGTAAGAAATCGGATCGCGTCCGTCAAGCGACCAGCGGTTCATAAGTGCGATCATGTGTCCCAGCGCCTGGCGAGGCTGTGGAGACCACTCCAGAATCTTTTTTCCCCACAACATGCGCATGTAGTTGTGAAACCATCCCTCTTGCCGTAATTGATTCTGAGCGGCATTCCAGAGCGGATCGTGAGTCTGCGCCGATTCGAGCTGTGCGCGCGAATAATTGTGAGGACGCAGATCGGACTCGTGGATTTCCAGAGTCTGTTGGGCCCACTCCGGCAGCGAATCAAATCTCGCATAGTTATCTGGCTGCATCGCGCACATGTTGAACCCTAACTCTCGCCACACCACAAGTTGATCTAAGAATGCTTCGGCCCCGACACTTACGCCCCACCATCCTTCACGAATGCCGCTGGGCTTGGCGGCTAGCCGTGATAGCGTCCACTTCTCTCGCCGCGCGATCGCCTGAAAAATTTCGTGCGTCGCAAGATGTCCGAAATGCAAATAAGGCGACAGGCGACTGGTGGCGTCCGCTTCCGGTTCGTTTCGGAATTTCACATACGCGTCGAGACCGTGCTTCATAAATTTAGTGAGAGCGGAATGTGCCGCGCTGTGGCCTCCTCGGATCGGCGCGACTGAAACTTCATGATCAATCGGCAGCTCAGAAAGAAGCTGTGAGTTCCCGTCCAGCAGCTCACGAGAAGCAGGAGGCCACCTCGAAAGAATGAACTGAAGATTCGACTGATATTCCTGCTCAAGTTTTGGTAGTTGTAATTTTGTGAGTGGATTCGCTTTTGGGTCCCGAGCAATGTAGTCAGGAAGATGCTTTTGCACGTGCCTGCGAAAATGGAACGCGGCCGTGAATGCGTGGTCCGCAAGACGCATGGGAAGCAATCCGTTGCTGTCAACCGATTCAAGCCTGACCGCAACTCTTCTAGCTGTTGCCTCTAGCATGCGTGGCAGGAAAAAGGCGGGAAAGTCATCAGTCACTACCACACAGGCATTTTCAGCGAGCGCCTGCAATACGCCTTTGGCGGCACCTTTTACTGGCTCAACGTAGGGATAGTAAAAGACGTTGGTGCTTTCGAACTCCCTGGCATTGTCTGCCATGCCGTCAATCACGAAGCGATGCAAGCGATCGGATGCCCACGGATAATCCACCCGCAACGGTTCAAAAACAATCAGCGGCCTCTTGAAGTGTTGCGCCCACGCAATCGCGCGATCCAGAGCAAAGTTGAAACTCGTGCGGCGTGCGGCGATCATCCAATAAAGAACGTACCCCGCGTCCGAATGCATTGGGCTATCGTTAAGAAGCTGAACGCGTCGCGAGAACGGACCTTTGATCGTGTCATCCAAATCACTAAGTTTCGTGTCTTTCATGGGATTAGCGAAATATGTTTGAGGCCTGTTTCCGGTCGCGCGTTGTCAGTAAGCCGTACTTCTTCCGGTATACTAATTAGTTATGCAAATCCTCAAAGACATAGCCGCAATTGCCAAGGGCATGAGCATCACCTTTATGGAGATGTTTCAGCCTACACAGGTAGAAAACTATCCTGACGGTCCGGGATCTTTGCGGGGAGCCAAGTTTCAGGAACGTTTTCGCGGCGTGCATGTTCTGCAGCGCGACGAGAATGGCCTGGAAAAGTGCGTAGCATGTTTTCTGTGCGCGGCCAATTGTCCTTCGAATTGCATCTATATCGAGGCAGCCGAGAACACAGAGGAAAACCGCGTGAGTGGCGCGGAACGCTACGCCAAGGTTTACAACATTGATTACAACCGCTGCATTTTTTGCGGATACTGCGTGGAGGCTTGTCCCACTGACGCCATCACCCACGGCCATGGATTCGAACTCGCAACTTTTAACGCTACGAATCTGGTCTACCGCAAAGAGCAGATGCTAGCCGCCATGCCGGCCCACATGGGATCGAACGCCGTGTTCAATCAGGCCGAGGTCAATGGCGGAGCGCCCCGATTGCCCGTGCAGGGAAGCTGAAACAGTCGAGAGTTTCGACTGCCAACCCGATTAGACCCTCGTGATTCATCATCCCAGCGCGAAATACATTGGGAGAAATAGGTCGCGCGCACAACTACTTGCTCTTGCGGACCGGAGGGGGTGGTGCAGCATCCGGACTGGTGGCGCGAACATCAATTTCTACCGACTCACTCACTCGCAATAAAAACGTGCTCGGATTCTTCAACCCCCACTTCACATAGGGAACCGTGAACATCGCGGTTGCAACCCAATGCTCCTGTGCCATCTCCACTTTAATCGGAACAGTCATCTCGTGATCCGCTCCATGAATACTGAAAACGCCGTGGACTTGCACCGTCGAAGGCCCCTGCATCCCTACTTTGCCCTCCACGTGATCGGGACGGAAGCTGATTTCTGGATATTGCTCGCTCTGCAAGACGTCTCTGTGCATCTTGCGATCACGCGTGCGATTGCCACTTTTGCCACTGGCAGCATCCAGAACGATCGCGCCGCTTATTTCGCCCGTATCTGGGTTGAAATGCACGGCCCCATGTTTCAAGTCGAATGAGCCATGCACGGTGTGAATGACGTCGCCCAAAGTAAATTCGACTTTAGTATGTTCTGGAGTAAATTCCAGGGTTGATTGTTGCGATTGTGCGGAAAACGGTAACGATAGCAATAGAACGGAGAAGATGCGAGCCCTGGCAAATGAAAAAAATAATTGCGAATAAGTTCTCAATGGCGGGCCACTGCGGTCTGTGTCGAAGTGAAGGAAATCATGGAACTCCCGAAAGCGACTGCATGAATTGGTGGAAAAAGATTCGAAGCTCGATACCCGACTACTGAATAATATTGCAAAATGCCGGATGACCGTCAGTATTTATGGGGATGCTGGTTCAGCGCATGTCCTGCGGGTGTGCGCAGCTCCG
>JALYIM010000001.1 GCA_030775785.1 Acidobacteriota bacterium | reverse complement strand
GCTCTATGCTGATCAAACCGAAAGCGATTATAAGCAGTTCGCTAAGGCAATTAGCAAAGGTAGAATTCGCGCTGCGCTGAACAAATGAAGCTTGGAGGAGGGTCCACATTGCAAATCTGCCAAGATTTCTGTGGAGCGAGTAGGACGTTAATCCGGCGCATCTCTCGAACTTCCCTCGATTCGTGACAAGCGACACGGCTTTCACGAACCGCGCTTCGATCGCTTTCAACATCGCGATTCTGACTTGGCCGGCATGACCCATCTCCACCAGCCCTGAATTACCCTGGACGACTAGTAATGATCACCACTTCCAAACCGAAATAATCGGCCGAGTTGCGCACGATTGCAGAAACAAAAAAGGGGCGGCCGCTCCTTTTTCTTCCACCAGTTTTATCCACTTGTCGAAAAAATGGGCATTCGAGACAAGTCGGAGTGACTCCTGATCAGTGATAAGACGTGGGCCAGGTCGATTAGGAAACCCTCACACCGTTGCGGGGGCTCTTTTCGCGGCCCAGCGCGCTTTCATTGCAGCGGAGAGTTTCGCTCGGCCTTCCGGCGTTAAAGAGCGGGTTTGTTTCACCTTCCTTTGCGAGGTCCCTTCTGATCGGCGGGTTCCCTCCACTCGCGAGTCGGATGCTCGGCGGTCCAACGCCAACGCGGCCTCGTTAGATGCGCCTTCCGCTTCCAAACATTTAGTTGATTTTCGATTTTTCTTTTCGGTCGCTGCTTTTGAAGCCGCCTTAATTTTCCGCTTCAATTTGGAAAGCTTCTTCTTGCCCTTGCGCAAAAGCGCTTCCAACCGCCCCACTTTCTTCTCAAGTTTTTTTGGCTTCATGCCGGTACGTTACAAGATCGATCACTTTATACTAGACGATCTTGCACGGGATTACGGCATTTTCATCAAGGGCGAAGATTGCGCACATGCGATGATAGCCCTCGTCGATAGTAGCTGCACCAGACTCGGACGTTCAGTCGTTGCGCACTGTGAACACCTAAACGGGCGCGGATTCGAAGATGGCCCATTTCCAATCGGGCTTCTATTGGCACTCGGACGGCTCGCAGCTCGTGTTCGATATTGGGCAACAGCTGCCGGGGCCGCTCGGCTTGCAGCAACCTACGCGCGGAGATTCCGTGGAGAACAGGGGGCTCACTCCCCGATTGTCATTTGCGCTTAAAACCCGAAGAAATCGGACGCTGAGAGGATGATTTCTCCTGGATCGAAGTGGAAACCGAGTTGTTGGAATCCCCTTCGTGGATGTCCGCGGGGCGTCTACTTTGAATCGTTCACTTGCCAACTGGGTGTTGGATCAGACACTATGTCGCAAATGAAGCGTCACTTCATCCTAAAAATCGCGGTTATCTGTTATGCCGTCCTGCTCACCGGACAATGGTACCCCGCTTCTCTCGCTGCCGCGAAGCAAGGCAAGGAGAGCGGAACCGCTGATGTGAACAAGGTCACTCCCAAGAAAGAGAGCGCGGCGTGGGAGTTTTATGTCTTTATCGTGGGTGTGGTAGGCATAGTCGGCGGGGCCGGATTGCTGTGGTACGCGGACCGTTGGCGGTCGAACAAAATCGAGGCAATGGCGCGCTCGCTTGGTTTCACCTTCCGTCGGGAGGCGACGGAACGGGACAATGAGCTGATCACGGGCTGTAGCCTCGATAAGAGGGAAAAGATGACGAGAGGAAAAACGCTGGCTGCCATCGGCGAGACTATTGTCTTTGGCAATGACTTTTTGTATCGCCAGACTATCTCGAATGTGGTGGAGGCTGCCCGAACGGAGGAATTGAACATGACCGTGTTCGACCAGGCGTACAGAGTTGGCAACAAGGGGAACCAGTACTACAATACTATCAGCAGAATTCAGTCCCCGATGCTGAAGCTTCCGTGGTTCAAACTCTCTCCCGGGGCCCGGAGCTCCGATGATATGGACTTCCCCGAGGCGCCCGAGTTCAACAGAAAATACGTTCTTACCACCGCGGACGAGGAAATCATCCGAGCGATTTTTACCCCGGCATTGATCCAATACCTCGTCGAGCAACCGGCTCCTTTGACAGTGGGAGCCGACGGCGACCTGATGTTCGTCTATCGCTACCGGCGTCGCACAAAAGCACGGGACTTCGCAACGTCGATCGAGAGACACAAACGGATTTTCTCCCTCCTCCTCGAGGGGCAACGATCACAGCCGTCAGCGGAAGAAACAGCTGACTGATCACTCCGATTGGTTGGAGTGTTCTTGCTCGAGGACGACTGTCGAAGTGTTAACCTGATGTTTGTGCCTCGCAACCCATTTCCTTGCAAGAGAGCCGCCTAAGATCGTATCTGTGAGATATGACTGAGGGAATGGGAGAAAAGCCGGACGACAAGGGCGGTCTCGGAATGGAAAAAACTAACGACGCGGAAGTCGTGGGGCGCGAACGCCAGGTCCTGTATACCTGTTTCAATTGCGGTGCCGGTAATTACGTAAATGCTTCGTGGAAATGGTTTACTTGTTGGCGATGCGGCCCGGAGACAGGGTATAATTATATCAACTAACGTAAACTACGGCGGAGGAAGATCTGAACACAAAACCCGACATTGTTCCAGTTGGGAGCAGAGAAAGACCGGATTCGGAAGCGATTGATGAAGCGAGCGGTCGTTCGAAAGCTGACGCAAATGTGATGATCTGCGCCAACGACGGCGCTGTTAATTATTTTGATGGCTCCTGGAGAGGAACATATACGTGCTAGCGATGTGGTACTATTAATTCGGTTCCCTCGATGAGGTAAGTCGACCCACCATCATTACAGCGTGTTGTAAACTTTGACGGATTAAGATCGCTTGTCAGTAGCGCTAATAATGGTTTTTATTACCCCTGTTCAATCAGCCCACGCCGCCATCAACGCACATGGTGCCGCCGCCCGGCATCCGCAGGGACTGGCGGCAGCTCGAATAAAGGAACGAATTGGATCCCGCTAAGCTGTTTGCTGCCCCTGTTCTTCATTTTGGAGGCAGTCTAACCTGAACACGCCGTCGACAGGTTGATACCATGAGCAGGAACCACCGCAAGCCGTAGCTCTCTGGACGCGAATATAATCCGGAGGGAAACCCGTCAACAGTCCCCGCTCCCAAGTTTCCACTTTACACCCCCAACGATCTTAATAGTCTCGCGGCAACCAAGACACTCAAGAGCCCGTTGGCAATCGGCACCACAACAAACACAAACAATTTAGCGAAACTCCTTTATGTCTTCCTCGCCAGATCCCGTGCTACCGCCATCCATTCCACCGCCACACAATATTCCACCGGTCCCAAAGAAAGTTCGATGGCCTTGGATTCTGGGTGGCTGCGGGTGTCTCACTATTATCACGTTATGCGCCGGCACTTTGGTTACCCTCTACGTTATGGGGGTCAATGCAAAACACTACGATTTCGGTTCCCAAACCTGGAAACGAGATATTGACGGAGCCTACCAAACTTTCAATCAGGCGAAAAAGGAGATATTTTTCGAAACCGCAGGGGAGAAATACGGCGGAGTCGTCCATGCTTCTGGCTACTATCGCCTAGAGGGCAATACCTTAATCTATAGGTTGACCAACGCGTGGGTGGACAAAGGCCGGGGAGGAGACGACCCCGGTCAACTTTCGCAGAAAGATCGAGAAGAGTTAGGATTCACGCGAGAACAAAGACGCAAACTCGAATGGGTCGATCCGAATATGTTTAAGCTCAAGGGAGAGTGGTT